>JAIEOG010000396.1 GCA_019750655.1 bacterium | reverse complement strand
AGGCTCGCCGTTTGTGAAGAGGGTGACATCTCTCTTCACATACAAGCGGCCTTTAATTGTCAGGGAAGAAATCGGACCAGTTTCTTCAATGAGTACATCCCTAGGAATGTCCACACTAACTGAAGAGTGACTTACATCCGATTCATTGAGGGAATAGGTGTAGCTGATACCGGCTTCCACTTTGTCGTCTGAAACCGTTTGTTCTCCGGACTTCAACTCTATTGCAAAGCTGGTTACATCGCCCTTCGCACTTCTACGTTGAATGTGTGTTGGTTTGGCGCCCGCAGGTGCATTCCAAACTATTTTTACGAGGTAATGATTCATTTCTGTTTGGGGAACCACACTGACGTTAAGAAGAGTGGCACTGGATTTCACAGGGGCCGGAGGTTGATCTTCGTCCCACGCTGATTCAGGGGCGCAGCTTAGAAGCAGCATCGCCACGCTCAAAGAAAGTATTCTGATTATGGTGATAGTATGTGCATTAGATCGCTGTCTAATCTTATCGATAACGCGGTCGAAGCATGTGGGACGGAAGGCAAAATCGACCTAGAAGTAACCGGTTCAAACGATTTAGTAGAAGTAACGGTCTCCGATTCCGGTGCAGGGATGTCGGACGAACAGCTTAAAAGCATTGGAACGCGTGGTTACACCAGCGGGAAATCAAATGGGTCCGGCTTAGGGGCTTGGTATGCCGTATCGGCTATCGCTAGCTGGGGCGGGTCCGTGACCTATGAATCTCAAGTAGCTCAGGGCACCAAAGTGCGAATTACCTTACCGAGAGCTTCGTCGCCTTCGTGCATCGCTGATAAAGTAACGATCCCCGCTGATAGCGTTCTTATTATCTGTGACGATGATCGCTGGGTTCATGACGCGTGGGACAGCCGCCTTGCCCAGGCTTTGGGACCTAGCGCCGCTGATCGAGTGCGCCATTGTTACACAAGCGAAGATCTGTTGAACGTGATGGTTCCCATCAAGCTGAGACAGTGCCCCTTTGTGGTCTTTTGCGATTTTGATCTTGGAGGCCAATGGAATGGCTTGGAACTGATAGACCAGCTAGGCCTCAACACTAATTCATACCTTGTTACGTCCCATGAAAATAGCGATCTGGTTCGCCAGAAGTGCCAAGAAGCGGGCGTTAAATTGCTTTCCAAAGGTAGGCTACGGGATGTGCCTATCGAGGTAATTCCTTCGCAAGTGGCCAAGCGATTTGGCGGGAGCGAGGAATGAGAAAATTCGCTTTTGTACTTTCTATAGCGATAGCCTCGCAATCGCTGGCCGGCGAATCAGTCTCCCAGCTTCTCCTTCAAACGGAGATAAATAGGGCAGGTGGTCCAATAGTCGGGCATCAAAAAGTCACTATCGTTGTAAATGTTGATGATCGCGCGAAGGTTTTACGAACGGAATCGTTCTTCGAAGAACTGGTAACCACGGAAGCGTACCGATTGGGACTCGCTGGTGAAGTCGCAGACCGTAACTGGCTATCCAAATTCAAGCGACAAGCATTATCCCTGAGAGACGTGACCAATCCAAAATTGGTTTTCGATATTGAAAACTCTGTCCGATCGGACGGCGGTTATGAAACGAATACGACGGCGTCCCTGATTGAATATAGATCCAAAGAAAATTCAGAACTCTTTAAGCCAACGCTTACCTGGTCAAAGCACGAAGTTCAGTCGGCCCAAAGCCGCGATGAAGCGAATGACAATACGATCCGCGCCATTCAAAGAGCCATCAAAGAAGCACAGGCTCCAGTGCGAAAGGCGAAGAAACTTCCAAGCGTGCCGGCTAGTTCCCTGCAGGTGGTATCCACGGGAAGCAAGAACGTAACTAGCACCTATTCCGCTCGCTGGATTGACCCCGATCGAAAGCGCGGCCGCCTTTTTAGCGGGGTTTCTCTCGGCACACCGGCCTTATTAAACCTTCATCTCGGGTATTGGGGAACGCGCACCTTTCCCATCGTAGTTAATTTGTCGGGAATGTATTTCGATGCACGCCATCGTGGCGCTGAACTGGACATCGGCTGGGCGTTTGGAAACTCCGGGAATTTTAAGCACGGTATCGTTGGGTCGCTTGCATGGCTGCCAGTTGAGACAGTCAGCACCATTACTCACACAGACCAAATTGGCCGGACAGCGGCGATTGAGAACATCTCCGAGCAGGCAGTAGTGCCGTTTGTGGGCGCTGGTTACCTTTTTGATTGGCAGGAATTCCGACTGCAAGTTGGAGCTGCTTTACCTACTTCGGGATCAGGGCCCGTCAGAATGCTTATTCAATTTGGGTTTTTGCCAACGATTAATTGGTGAGGAGTACGAGATGAAGTCCAAACTTATAATAGCGGCACTGCTTTTATACATCCTGAGTTGCGGTGTAGACCGTCAGACCTTTCGAAACGATATGGGACTGCAACCGGCGGTTACTATCGAGGAAGGCAGGTCCGGATTGAATCGTTACGATTCTGGAACAGAAGCCCAGGCCTATGCTTTGGCGCCCAAAATTTCGGTTAACGTAGTGATGGAACCTGGCTACGACGGCGGATTTTATACCGCTAGAATTAGTTGGAGTTTTGGAGAGCCGGTGCCTGATTTTTGGCGAGTTGCTGGAGAAATGCAGGTTTATGATCCTGAAGGACGAATTGATTGGGAAGAAATCGAGCACGATGGTTTCCAGACCGCAACCGAAGCTCTTTTCGTCAGTCGCCCCCTTCAGAAGGGGCACCTTTATTCGTACGATATTATGGCGGACGTCGAAAAGAATGGCGTTAAAGCCATGCTCTATTTGAAGCGAGTCACAATCGACCTAAAGGACGCCAAATAGGAGGACCGATGTCCTCCATTCGATGTCTCGGTCCCTTTTTCCGTTAGCGGCGTCAGCCAGCGCATCGTGTTAAATTGTAAATTATTATTACCAGTTCATGCATGCATTTGGTCAAAATACTTTCCATTACGCAGTGAGTCTAATTATCGGCGGTTTTAACGAAATATAAGGGTAAATATTGTTGCCAATTGGTACGATAGAGTGGAAACAATACTTTCCATTATGCCAAGAAAAACAAGCCAGCCTCTACCACAACTACAACGAATGCTTAAAGAGCTGGGCGAGAACATTCGCTTCGCACGGCTCAGGCGCAAGTTTTCTGCATCCTTGGTGGCTCAGCGGGCTGGGATGTCTCGCCCTACTCTGAGGGCAGTCGAGCAAGGCAGTCCAAGCGTTACATTGGGTGCCATCGCTAGCGTTTTGCACTGCCTTGGCTTGGAAAAAGACTTAGCGCTTTTGGCGAAGGACGATGTGCTTGGAAGGAAACTCCAAGATGCCAACTTGTCCGTCAAAAAAAGAGCTCCTCAACGAAAGAAGTTACCCACTCCTGATCGTCCTGCGGCCACGAAAAAGGTACCGCCTGTATGAGAGACCAGCAACGAACAATAGAGGTATTTGCGCACTGGAAGGGGTTACCCAATCCGGCAAAGCTTGGAACCTTGTTTGCTACCCCCTCCAGGGGCAAAGAGATCTTTTCGTTTGAGTACGATGATAATTGGTTGAAGCAGGGATTCGCTCAGAGACTAGATCCTTCACTCGGTCTATACGGCGGACGGCAATATGCTCCAGAAGGACAGTCTAACTTTGGCGCATTTTTAGATTCCTCGCCGGATCGATGGGGACGACTTTTAATGCGCAGGCGCGAAGCTCAATTGGCGCGAGTGCAAAGCCGTCCTGAGCAAGCTTTGTGGGAATCGGACTATCTTTTGGGAGTGTACGATGGCCACCGGCCCGGCGCCCTTCGGTTTCGTTTTCCTCCGGACGGGCCGTTTTTAGATAATACGAAAGAACTTGCTTCGCCGCCGTGGGCACGCCTGCGGGATTTGGAACACGCAAGCTTGCAACTCGAACGCGAAGATGCCGAAACCGATCATGAATATAGTAATTGGCTACGCCTACTCTTAGTTCCTGGTGCGTCACTCGGCGGGGCTCGACCGAAGGCCAGTGTCTTAGACGAACAAGGTTCTTTGTGGATCGCAAAGTTTCCTAGCCGCCTAGATGAATTTGATGTGGGTGCTTGGGAGCACCTGGTGAACAATCTCGCTGACAAAGCAGGAATTGAGATCACTCCGTCGCAATGTCGAACCTTTTCAGTCAAAAGACATACTTTCTTGTCACGACGATTTGACCGGACGGTGGCTGGAGAAAGAATCCATTTCGCTTCGGCGATGACCCTCTTGCAGCGAAACGACGGTGACGATGCCACCGTAGGCGCGAGCTACTTGGAGCTAGCCGAATTTGTGATGCAACAAGGTGCTAGGCCAGAGCGCGATCTCGAACAACTTTGGCGAAGAATTGTCTTTTTCATGTGCGTCTCAAATACCGATGACCACCTGAGAAATCATGGCTTTCTTCTTACGTCCACGGGTTGGAATCTTTCTCCTGTATACGACGTTAATCCCGCTCCGCATTCACCCGACGGCTTGAAGTTGAACGTTTCCGAAACTGACAATTCCCAAGATTTAGAATTGGCAAGGTCGGTAGCTAAATACTTTCGAATCAAACCCGCACGGGCCGAGGAAATCCTGCTTGAGGTAATTGAAGCAGTGCGGACTTGGAGACAAGAGGCCAAGAAGCTTCAAATTCCCGATGCAGAAACAGAAAGAATGGCCCGAGCGTTTCGTCTGATTGAAAAACCTTAGGATTGGACGTTTAAGCTTTGGTATTTTTGGCTTCGTAAATCTCGATAAGTTTTAAAACAGGTCCCGGAATAGTTCTTTCTCCCCGCTCCCACAAACCGATCGCCCCGTGTGTGACTTGAAACTCTTCTGCCATCTCCCTTTGGGTCAGTTTTAGGACTTCTCGCAGGTTTGTTAACCGAGCAGCTTCTTTCTGCTTGGCTGTTTTGGGAATTCCGGTCCGGGGAGTCATTGCAAATCTCTTAGCATATCTGGACACATTGTATCCAAAAACATTTGACTGTCGAGGACCTCCTTGGATACATTGTATCCAGAGGGCAACCTCTAATAAAGAAGAGCCCAGGAAGTTCGAGTTCCCGGGCTCCGATAAAAAACGAAGGCTAACACCTTGGTCTTTCTCCTCCATTTTTGGTGGTGCAAAGGCCACTGTCAACATGGAGACAACTAATGGCTCACATCATTTCGATAACCAATCAAAAAGGCGGAGTGGGAAAAACGACCACAACGATTAACCTCTCCCAGGCCCTAGCGCTTCAGGGATTAAGTGTCTTGGTAGTCGATCTTGACCCACAAGGAAACGCGACCCAGGGCCTTGGAGTACCGTTAAAAAGCATAAGTCTATCGGTCGGGGACCTTATTCGAGATCGAAGCCTTCCGGTCAGTAAAGTGATCTACCAAGGTGACGGCATTGATCTGATTCCCGCAACTCCTCTCCTATCTCGAGTCGAGCGTGAAATGGTGGGCATGACCAACAGCGAGTTGCGCCTTGCTCAAAGACTTCGAGAGGTACAAGAGCAGTACTCCGTCATTCTCCTAGATACTCCGCCAACTTTCGGGCCACTAATGAACTCAGCCCTGAACGCTGCCAATAGGCTGATCGTTCCGGTGGACTCAGGCTATTTCGCAATGATGGGAATTAAAGAGCTGTTAGCTGAGACCGAGGTGATTCAAAGCGGCACCAACCCAAACCTTTCGGTGATGGGGTATTTGCTTACGTTGGCCGACAATACGAAAATAGCCGCCGAGACCTGGGACGGCTTGGTATGTGGATTCGGGCAGGTTGTTTTTGAAACTCGCATTAGACGATCGGTAAAGCTGAGAGAAGCACCGGCACTCGGTAGGACCATATTTCACCACGCCGCCGAAAGTGGCGCTGCCCAAGACTATATATCGCTGGCCAATGAGGTAGTCCAAAGACTAGGCATTTCTGTTCCTTCGTCGGAATCCGCAGCCTCTCTGGGAGGTGTTCGATGAGCAAGAAATCCTCCGGCAACAGCGATTTGAAGAACGCATTCAAAACACTCCAGGTGAATAGCCCCCTTCGTCTGTCGAAAAGTGGACCCGGAATGAAGCCTCCCCCTGAGGTGCTTCATAAAGAGGTGCTTGTGGTGGAGGCGCCTAAAAATGAGTTAACTCCAGTCAACCAAACTCAAACTGAGGTGACTCCTTTTCGATCGCTCCTTGAAACGCATTTTCCTTCTCCGGATGGTCAGACGGGCGCAGAAGAGAAACTTCCTAGAACTGAGGTAGCTCAAAGTGAGGTTGCACCTTCAGAGCCCCCTCAAGCAGAGGCGCCTTTTAGCGAGAAACCTCGCCATGAGGTGGGGTCGTGGGAGCAAGCTTCAATTGAGAGCTCTCAAATCGAGGCGCCTCTTTGCAAGCCAACTCAAGGTCCGTTACTCACATTGAGCAAGCTCAAAGTGAGGCAGCTAAATCAGAGGCACCGCTGGTTGAATCCCGCTCTACTCAAGGATTTTTTAAACTTTCCCATGCGGTTTTCTCCGAGCCATTGCTGCAGGACCTTTCCGGAGATTGTTTCCGACTTTTTCTTTGGCTGTCGAGTCGCGCATGGCGCTTCTCGAAGTCGAATGGAGAAATACGCGCCTCAGTACGTTTTATTGAGGACCAAACCGGGATGTCCCACGCTACAGTATCTAGAGCCCTTAAAACTTTGAAGGAACGTAATCTATTGCGTCTCATCGAAACGGACTTCAAGCGGGGCAATAGCTGGAAGGTTTCAAGTATCGCCTTAGCGAATGGTGGCCACGACGATTTACCCCCGCAAGATGAGCGCCCTCAAAATAAGGCACCTAAAGGCGATTCTGCTCCGTCCTCAAATAGAGGGACGAGCCACCTCAAATCAAGTACGAAGGTGCCTCGAAATGAGAGCAATATAAGAAGTATTAAGAACCAAAAAGATATTACAAAAGATGCAATCGAATCTGTTTTTTTAAACTTTGAGAATAAAACGGAATCCGACGACAAAACTCGGAAAGTAGCTATCGAGCGGTTTGAATCCGAAATGAATGACGTAGAGCGGGGCCAGATCGTACAATGCTTCGCCAGGGAGGCCTTCCCCCATGGCTTTTTTCCACCGGCCGCAGTAGTCCGTAATATGGCTGCGATCGAATGGTTCTTACATGCTGCGGGCACGACGACTTCATTAGCGAAAAAAACCGTTTAGCAACGTTGCTTTTTAGGCTTAAGAGAGTGTGAGGGACTTATCACTCATCGAGGTTCTAAATGGTGACTGTTACGAAGCGAAAATAGATTAGGCGAGAATCTTTGGCAGGATAAAGGCGAAAGTGAAACCCAATGCGTAAAGAGCAAGTGCGGCGAAATAGATTCGCTTGGACCAGTTTTTCGCAGTCGAGCATCCTTCAGCGAGTTTTGGATCGATGGGGCAGGCAGTGCGTCCGGCCCGCAGCTGAAAGTATCCAGCGATGCCAAGCATCGCCCCAGCCCCCAAGAAGACGAGTAGTTTATGCTCCGATAGCCAGATCATCTGCGGAAACGACCCTACTAACCCAGCAAAGACAGCCCCAAAGCCCAGAACGGCAAAGAGAGCAGGAAGAAAACAACAGAAGATGGTTGTCAGCGATCCGAGCAGAGCGCCAATAGAAAGAAGCTTTTTCATCGGGGCCCTTACCTTTCAATCTTGTCTACTGCCATGCTGGAGCCTTCGATCACTTTCGTGATCTCGTCGTCCGAAACGGAGGCTCCATCTTTTACCATCAAATCAACAGTGTGCTTAGCAAGCTCGATCTTGAAATCTTCCAGCACTCCTGTTTCTTTAAACGCACTGAATCCCTTCGCAAGGCCACGGGCGCATAAGTCGCAGACCATTCCCTTCACGTGTACGGTGACCTGCTGTCCTGCCCATGCTGGATCGCCACCGACCAGAACTGCGAGCGTTAATAGCTGAATGATACGATTTTTCATACGTGTCTCCTTACCAATGAGCCATGAAGTTAAAGTTCCAGCTTCCATGAGTCGAAACACCGAACTCCCAAAGCACATTCCTGTAAAACATTCGTAGTACTGGTCCCACTCTGAGCGATTGATCGGGGGCGAATGGAAAATATTGAACCTGTCCAACAAGCCAAGAGTGCAGCTCTCCTGATTCGCCTAAATAAGGAGCGAATCCTGCACGTGCTTGATAAATCGCTAATGTATTGAAGTTGCGCGCAGCAACTATCTGCGCCTTTCCCGAAAAGTAGACGGCCCTGGTTTCGTAGTCCGCCTCCACCGCTCCTTCGACCGCCAGTTCCGTTAAGTCACCTTTTCGGGCCGCCCCCAGGCCACCATAGACATAAATATTCGCTTGAGACTCGGTCTCGTTCCAGCGCTTCACAAGCCATGATAGACGCGGGATCAGAAAATAACGTTCTTGCGGTTCCATAGTGTCCCGGATGAAATCGGCTCCGACCGACAGCTTCGGCTCAAAAGTATAGAGAACTTGCCAGTCGTACATGTCCGTCTGATTGAAGGCCATGAAGGACCAGCCTCCTTTGAAACTGACCGGGTGAGCACTAGCGACTGTGCCCCAACCAAGGAGAGCCAGTATCAAAACTTGTGTTTTTTTAAGCATTTATGAGAGCCTTGCTTTCCAGGGGATCCATTCCCCTTTCACTGGTTACTACGGCCAAGTTCCTCCGGTGTGACGGGTCACGAACGGGAAGTTCGTTCGTAGTAATGGATAGGAGGGTGTCATCGGAGAGATTGTGCACAAGTCGGATGAAGAACTTATGATTCTCTATCAACGAGGCGAATTCCGTGCTTTCGAGGAACTCTATTCGAGGTACGCAGGTCGTATTTATGGCTACTTCAAGAATAGATTGAGCTCGCCCGGCGAAGCCGAGGATCTTGTTCAACAGACTTTTCTTAAGTTTCATCAAGGGCGTGCAAGTTATAATGGGGTCTTGCCGCTTCTCCCGTGGCTCTTCTCGATTGCAAGAAACCTACTCGTGGATTACTTGCGCAAGCACCGGCCCGTGACTATCGAGGTGGAAAAGCTTTTGGCTATTGCTGAAAAGGCGGTGCAAGAAGAGGCGGCCGAGCCCACCGTAACTTGGGATAGCGTAATGAAACTTTTACCAGACGAGCAGCGCAAACTAATCCAGCTTCGATTCGACGATGGTATGTCGTTCGAGGAAATAGCGAAACTGAGTGGGATTAATGAGACTTCGGCTCGAAAAAGAGTAAACCGAACGGTGCAAAGTTTAAGAAAAATATTTGGCGTAAAGAAGGGACGACATGAGCGCGGATAAAAAAAGCCACGAATGGCTCAAGGACTTTGAGACTTTCCTGAAACAGGAAGAGAAATTTCCGCCTGCCGCTGTAAACCAGGCGGTTTTGGCGCAAGTATGCTCTGATCTGAACCCTTCATTGAAGGTGGTGGTGGCAAAACTCTTTGGATTGCATGCTATAGGAGCCACCATCGTTGCTCTTTTCTGCCCTCAACTGGGGGTCGGCCCCATCATTGGGGAGCACGGCATTATGCATCTTTTCATGTACTACGGTCCTTTGGTATGTGCCGCCCTCTGCGGAGGGATTTTTCTGGGAATTAGTGCGATTCTTGCAACCATATTTTTGACGAGAGAAGAGTTGAGACTTGCAAACCGATATCGGTTCTTAAATGTGACTCTGCTGGCCTCCCTTTCATTCGCTGGCCTAATGCTCGCTGGGGGAAGCGCAGATCGCTTTAGTTATGCCTTCTGGATCCTGGGAGCAGTCGTTACAGGGTGGAGCATTTTAAAATTGGGCGAAAGAATTCGACTACGACCACCGTCATATCAGATTCGCATGGGATAGTGACGCCATTTTGAGGTGAGTTATGTCTGCAACAAATTCCGTCTATCGAAAGCCCGAATGTCCTTTTGGAAAAAAGGCAATCGCGCTCCTCAACGAAAAGGCTATTCCTTTCGAGGATCACATCTTTAAGTCCAAGGAAGAAGAAGAGCTATTCAAGGCTAAACAGGCAGTGAAAACGACGCCCCAGATTTTTTTTGGAGAGGAAAGAATCGGGGGCTATACAGATCTCGCCAAGAAACTCGGCGCTCCTTTAGCAACGGAAAACAAAGAGATTTCCTACTTCCCCGTAATAGCTATTTTCTCCACCGCAGCTCTTCTCGCATTAGCTACGTCAAAAGGCATTATGGGGCTCATGGGGTATTCGCTTTCGATTCTCGCCCTGCAAAAACTCATGGATGTCCGTGCCTTTGTTCGCACCTTCGAGAAGTACGACCTGCTAACCCAGGCCACGCCTCTATATGGAAAAGTGTACCCAGTGATCGAATTGGCTCTTGGCCTGAGTTTCCTCGCAGCGATCGCGCCCATGGCGACAGGTATCGTTTCAGTTATCGTCGGCCTACTTGGGGCGATTTCCATCTTCAAGGCTGTGTACATCGATAAGAAGGACCTAAATTGTGGATGCGTCGGAGGTAACTCGCGGGTCCCTTTGGGATTCGTAAGCTTTACGGAAAACGCCGTTATGACCCTCATGGGTATTTACGTCCTGTTTTTCTGAAATGGCATCATCTCAGCCCCATGCTTTCTCTAACTAAGGTCTCGCAGCTTTGTGCTCCTCACGAGCGGTATGCCATACTTTTTTTGCAGCATCCAAATTCATGGCTGCGATTCCCAAGCCCACGATCAAGTCAGGCCAAGCGGATTTCCAAACGGTGGTAACTGCGCCCACTCCAATAACGGCAACGTTAGCAATCGCGTCGTTTCGAGCTGAAAGGAATGCTCGGGTGAGGCTTCCAGCATGATGCCTCCGAAAATTCGATAAAAAAGTAAACAAGGTTAGCCAAGCAAACTAAAAGCACCGTCAATCGAAGATTCATTCGTTAAAATCCATTTCCACACACGAAAGAAATGTCTAAGCCGCTTTCCAGCAATTACTCCAGCTAAGCACAACAATACACTTAAGAGGATATTGGAAGAGGTGAGGAAAAATTGGGCTCGTTTTATGAGTTCTAGACTCTCACCTTCGGGAAGTCGTTATCGAAAAGTTGGTCCATGATAGGAATTGAAATTCTTCAGGGGTTTTCAAAACCCTTAGAAAGCGCCCCACCTTTTGGTGGTGGCAAATTGTCATTTGTTTGATCTGAGTAGAAAAGATGCAGTTCGATTTCCCTAACTATTTTTTGGAGTAGCACTCTTCGTTTTTTAATGGACTCTAATGGCGCTGCGGTTTGGCTTGAGGTTGCGGTCAGATTATTTTGTAAATGCGCCAGCTCTGCTTCTTGTTTTACGTAGGTGATGGCCAGCTCCGAAAGGCTCTCACGTAGTTCTCGTAACGTGCCAGTTGCCACTATTGGAGACGCTTGTCTGCCTCTAAGTTGATTGATGACCTGTTTAGTCTTCAGTAGCACCCTGTTCCAGAGCCCTAGATAGGGCCAATCCGGGTGCGTTCGGTTGGAAGCCTCTATCATCACCCAATTTAAATTAGATTCAACTTGTGACAGCACTAGCTTTAAGTTGGCGTCCCTTATTGCAGGCAACGAGTAACGGCCGTTACGCCACTGGCTTTTCACATATTCGATGGGATTTAAATTGGAATCCAAATGAGCTAAAGCCAACTGGTAGGCAATTAGGTTCGATTGAGAAAGGGACTTACGGAAATCCTCAGATGACTGACCATCCTGCTTCGCTCTTAATTCGAGGAGCGTTGCTAGTTTACTCTTGCAGTCGGGGATACCTAGCAAAAAGGCAGTTTCGGCCATCATGGCACTCTTTTCAGCTAAAAACTTATTGTGAACATACTTTTCACCCTCGCCCATCTCCTCTGGCGAGAGTTTGTAATGTACGCGGAGGCCATCTTGAATGGCATGTTCAAGCTCGTGAGCTAGTATCATGAAATCCAGCAGCGATGGCGTTCGGTCCGAATCTCCGTGTCCCACAACGAAAATAACACCTTGTTGGGAGGAATACCCCCCAGGGGAGCCCATCTCCAAAGATTCGAGCATCGTCCTCTCCCAGCGTTTTCCGCCTCTGGTTTTTTCCAGTTCGGACAAGGCCAAAACTTTGCGAGCAAATGCAGCGGCACTCTCGGGCAGGCTGCGTAGGCGCGCCTCGGTATAAACCTCGAACGTTTTCTTTGTTTTTTCTGACTCTGGGCGATCGGAATTCCAGATATCCGTGATTTTCAGTCGATCGGCAGGAGTATAAACTTCACTGCCGGAGTAGCTATTGACGACCGCCCGAACTGACTCGCGCAAAGAAAACGCTTTTGTCAGCGTGAGTTGGGGGAAAACGATAAGGCAATCGAAAGCGCTTGCTGCAAAAGACCAAACTAACAAAACCAAAATAACTCGAAGCGCCATTTAGAACATTATAACAGCGAGAGCTTCTTAAGGTGCGATCCTGTTAAGTGGTAGGTAGCGAAAGGTAGTTAAATAGCCTTTCGGTGAGTATTCGTAGCTCAGTTCATTGGGGACAATCGAATCGTTCACCATGAAGATAGTATAAAACTTAGCGCCTTTTCTCGTCGGTGAATTGCTCGTGTCCATTAATATCTTTGTCACGGAGCTTGTGAGGCGATGGGGAATGAGATTTAAATCAATGCTTTCGACCTGTGTGAAAAAGTCAACTCGCCTACGTCCACTTTGCCAAATCGTGTAATGGCCTTCGCCCGTATTCCCGATAATAAGCCGTTCAAAGCCGCGTATGCCATTTTCTACGGAATGAAGTTCCCAAGTTCCCACTAATTTTGAATCCATAACGAAGGATGATTTTGATTCGTTTTCAGAACAATGGTCGCCCCAGTCATCGGGCGATTTTATCTGAGCATGGCTTTGCAAGACCGAAGGTAGTGCCGCGTCTAGATCTGAAGTTTCACCAACTCTCGAGCAATACCCTGCGACACAAACCGGCAATGGCGGGCGGCAATCTCTGTCAGTTTTGCATGGTTTACCAAGTGCCATCAACGGAAGTGAGATCAAGGCTCCCCAAATTACAATCCGAATAAACTGCATTTTGCTACTCCTACGGTTATAGCTATAGGAAAACTGCTTTTTGTCGACCCCTGTCTACAGATATTTTTTGTTTTTTTGAGTCTGTTTTCTCGGGTTTTGAGAATCAAACGATATCAGACGACAAAATGCGGAAGGAAGCTATCGAACGATTTATTGGTAGGCATGTGTTTGAGTGGATGTGGTTTTGAGATCTTATGCCGGACTACAAAAAAACGGCGCGGCCCGGAGGCCGCGCTGTTGGAGACGAATTCTAGGTTCGTTTAGTGGTGGCCACCATAGCACGCATAATGCTCGTGACCGGGACAGGCATGAGAGTCGTGGACCGCTCTGTAATGGTCATAGCCGTGGTGCTCCGCCTCGTGTAAGCACTCATGATCGTCATGTACGCAGGTAATGAAGTGCCAGGAAATGTGGGCCGTTGGATCTTCGGCGACATTGCTGTCGAGACTGGTGGTCCCTTCGGCCTTAACTTGGCCTTCCGCCAGTTGAGATGCTTGGTCCGCGGAGGCAAATCCACCAGCGAACGTGAGTACTGCTATTAATACTAACGCGATCATGCGAATCATACTAAGCTCCCATTAAATTACATCGACACCCCTCGCGCCGACGTTAATCCCTTCTTTTATTGACAGCGATATTGAAAGTAACGACCAGGCGCATCAGAGGTCGCTTAAAACAATCTTAAAGTGCAGTTTTGGTTGCTTGCGCCTACCGTTAAGAATCTTATTGGGGGGAATCATGATTTCTATTTTAAAAAGCCTATTACTGACAGCCATTTTAATCGCAGTTTCGGGGTGCGGATCTGAGTCTAGTGGTCCTAAAAGCCAGCTCCAGACGCTAAACGGAGTGGAATACCTACCGCTCGAGGGGGCTGTTCTCAAGTCCGGCGATAGTCTGATTGAAGGCTCAGGGAAAATTCTTTTCCGCAAGCCGCTCACCGATGAGGACAATAATTTCGATCTCAGTTTCAAGTTGGGACAGTCAGGCTCCCTTTGTTTGATTGCTTTAAGCGACGACTCATTAAAAACCGGATTGAATGTCTGCTTCGCAACCGCCCAGAACGGAGCGCTGCAGGTGACCCTAAAAGACGGAAATTCTCCTGCTAATGATATTTCGGATAAGTTTGCGGCTACTTCCAGCGGCGATCTTTCCGTTTCCATGGACGTGCACGGGCATGGTCATCTGGTTTTTTGGTTAAACGGAGGCGAGGAAGTCGAGTTGCCCTTTATGAGCCGCCCGACCGGAACTCTATGGGGGCTGAGTCTCTCGGACGCTGCAGTCAAGAGTGCGGTCCAAGGTCCTGCTAAAGAAGCACACTAAATCTAATGAGAGCCATCTTTCTCCTTTATGCCATGACGACTGCGTCGTTGGTCTCCAGTCTCGCCTTCGGAGAAGATCTGGGAGGGCTGAAAACTTCGGTTTCAGTGGATACTAACTCCCAGTTCGGCTTGAGTAAGGGCAGCGAGGGCAATGACCGCATCTCCGTTAGAGAGGCCGAGCTGCTTCTGTATTCGCCCGCGGATCACATGTTTGACGGGCAGTTAAACGTTGCCGCTCACAGTGAAGGCGGGGTGATGCACCTCGAAGTCCATGAAGCCTATCTAGGGTCTAGTAAGCTGATTCCTCGTTCTAGGTTTCGTCTGGGGCATTTCTTTCTAGGTGTCGGCCGGATCAACCAGATCCACCGGCACGATTGGCCTTTCACAACCGCTCCTCGATACCACCGGGAGTTTTTCGCTTACGAGGGAGCGCAAGATACGGGACTAGAGTACACCTATCTTTTTCCTCTGCCCTTTTTTCTAGAGGTCACTGCGGGCTTAACGAATGGGTATGTTTTTGGTCACGATCATAGCACCGGAAGCAAACCTAAAACCCCGACGCATTACGCACGGGCCGTTACTTACTTCTCCATGCCCGGGGAAGGTGGCGCGCAACTAGGTCTGAACTACCTCGGGCGAACGGACAATGCGGGCACGAAAAAAACTTTGGCCGGACTTGATTTCACCGCGAAATGGCGAGAAGCCCAGGTTCTCAAATATCTAATCCAGGCCGAAGCCTGGCACCAATGGCTCAATTCCACACGTCAGTGGGGATTTTACTTATTCCCGCAAGCGCACATTGGCGATGGCTTCTATGTGGGTGCCCGACTGGATTATTACACAGACACTTCGCTTACCTATGGCGGCGGCGGTGCATACCCAAATGGGAATCTCACTATCGTCCCTTCGCTGCTCTATCGTAGTAGTGAATTCGTGACCGCACGACTTTCCTTGACCCAAGACTTCGAGCGTCAGGGGACTACTACGCAGAGTAGTCAAATGATCGAGTTTCAGGCCGTATTTTTTCTCGGAGCCCACCCAGCACACGACTTTTAGCGAGAAAGGCAATTATGAGGCGGAAAATAGCAGTTTGTTTATCCTTGTTGATGGCGAACTTAGTTCAGGCCTCACACGTCAATGTCGTTACTTCGACGACGGATTTGGCCTGGTTGGTGAAAGAGATAGGTTCACCGCATGTTCAGGTGACAAGTCTACTAAAAGGCACTGAAAACCCGCATTATGTCGACGCAGTTCCAGAGTTCATTCGGTTGGTGAGCAACGCCAATATTGTTTGTGTGATTGGGCTCGATTTGGAAGTCGGGTGGATGCCCAAAGTCCTTTCCCGCTCGGGTAACGCGCAGGTGCAGCCCGGAGGCCGTGGGTATTGCGAGACTGGTAAGACGGTTCAGGTTCTGGAAAAGCCCCTGGGTGGAGTGGATAGGTCGCTGGGCGATGTCCATCCTTCAGGAAATCCGCACTTTTGGTTAAGTCCGAAGCACCTTGCTCAGGCTATATCCACAATTGTAGATGCGCTAGCCGGAGTTGACCCAAATCACGCTGTAGACTACGTGAACAAAGCTAAGGAAGTTTCCGGCCAACTGGAAGCTCTTAGTCAAAAGAACAGGGAAAAGCTCAAGCCCATTGTGGCTAGGCAGAAGGGGCCGCTCATTATCGAGTATCATAAAGAGTTCAGCTACTTGTTTGACTCTTGCGGACTTACTTCCTTTGGAAGTATCGAGGAAAAGCCCGGGGTAACTCCTTCCGCGGGCAGGTTGGTGTCGGTCGCACTGGCTGCAAAAAACGCAGGCATCAAAGTTGCCATCGCTAGTGAAAACGCTCCCAAACAAACGTTATCCAGATTCACGGAGCTCAGCGGAATTCCTGTAGTTCAGGTGCCAATGTCGCTTCAGCCAGCAAAAGGTCTGACGTCTTACGTGGCGCTACAGGAGAAACTCGTCGATTCAATAGTTAAGCACTTGGCGGGCGGGGTACCCTAATGCAACAGCCTATGTTGGAAACCTATCAACTGACTTACGGAACTCCCACGGGGCGGATCCTTCAAAAGGATCTCACTCTGAGTATCTACAGTGGCCAGCTACTCTTGATAACTGGCTCCAATGGGTGCGGGAAATCCACTTTGTTGCGCACAATTTTGGGAGAGAACACCCACTACTGGGGACACGTGAGTATCAATGTCCCGAACTCGCGGAAGGTCTATCTTCCCCAGCTTGAAAATACCGAGATTCACCTGCCCTTAACGCTCCTGGATGTGCTGACAATTTCCCAATCGCGAAAGCTCAGCGAAGAGAGTGTTCTGCGGTTTGGGCTTCTAAAAGAAGAGCATCTCGGGATTGCATGGAATTCTGCCAGCGGCGGAGAAAGAAAACGTACGCTGCTAACTCGTGCTCTGATGCAAAATCCTAGCATGATGATTTTCGACGAGCCCATGAATCATTTGGATAGAAAGAGCCGCGCCGCCATGATCTCAGTCATGGCTTCATTTTTAAAAGAGCAACCGGATAGGTCTATTGTGATGGTCTGTCACCAAGGGCTTAAGCCCGAAGAGAGAACCTTGTTTGATGTGACGACTTTAGACCTGGATCGGGGTACCGACGCGGAGGATCCATGCTCGAACTAATCTCGTTGTACGGATGGACTATCGTGGCAGGCTGCTTAGCTAGTCCCACGCTCGCGCTCATTGGGACACAACTGGCTGCGCGCGATCGCGCGATGCAAACACTCTGTGTTAGCCAGGGTGCGCTGGTAGGCGTTTTGTTAGGACTAGGCCTCTTCCAGCCATTTGATATTCCAGTGCTAACCTCCGTCGGTCCAATGGCTCTAGCGCTATTTTTTTCCGGAACCACGTTTCTGCTAACGGACAAGTGGGTTGCGAGTCGCGCGGCATCAAAAAACACACTTTTTGCGGTTCTCTTCGTTGGGCTGCTCTCTTGCGGGTACCTGATTAGCTCGATCTTTCCCGCGCTCGAGAATCATTTAGCGCAGGTTTACTTCGGTGACTTGGCCACCCTTACTGAGGGCGATTCACAGCGAGCGATATTTCTCTCTTTGATCGCCCTATTTTTCATTCAGCGCAACTGGATGGGCTTTTCCAATGAGTCTTTTGAGTGGGCGTTGTTCGGATGCCCACCGTCAACAAACTCGGCTTCATCTCGTTGGGGATTTCGCCTGCTGTCGCTTCTTACTTTGAGCGTGTCGGTCCAATATGTGGGTTTTTTGTTCACGGTCTCCATGTTGTTTGTGCCCACCGGCTTATTGTCCTTAAGTAGAAGATGCGGCTTAAAGCGGCATTTGGTGAGTTCGGCTATTCTCGCTGTGCTTAGTAGCGGATTGGGATTTCTTGTTTCGCTGCGCTTTACAAGAATGCCTACAGTTCCCACGATTGTGGCGGCACTCATTCTAGCTTCCACGGTCTTTCTTCTGACCGAACGGGTTTTTGACGACGCCTGGGCCAAGTTTCGCAAGCACGTGACCTGGTGGGTCGATCTTCGCAAGCACCAATCAGCAACCCAAAGCTAGAGTATCAAGCAAACTGGATCTGCTTCTAAATCTAGGGGGTCTATTCGCCTCGTTGATACTCTGGGTCTAGGTACACAGGATACTTAGCTTGCGGATATGTTTTTTTCTTGCCATTGATTGTGTACGAAACCGTTCCATCCCCCGTCTGCTGAAGATCAAAGAATGGTTCAGGAGAGTTTGGATCGATCCCCCCCACTACTGCAGGTTGACTATTTCCGCCGCCCAGAAGCTTGACATCGACCGCATGAGAGCTGAGATCGGACTTGTTGGGCTTTAAATTAATCGAAAGAGAATTTCCGGTAGCGCCTTTCATTTCGAACATCTTATCAACCGGTACGTTACTCAATCGCTCATCAAATTTAAACGGATCCTTAATCCCCAGCTTCGTCATCAATTCGTTATTCATTCTCGAGTACCCCTCGTTTTCATAACGATTGAGTACATCAGACGCTTCATTCAAGACACCATCGGATAGCGTTGGTTTGCCATTTACAGATGCTGGAAAAGTTCCCGTTTGAGAGTATTTGTTCAGCGCCTCGTAAATATCTTTTGCTTCTCCTTTGAACGCACCATTTTTCTCAAGTGCTTCTTTAGTCATACCTCGAATACAAAGGAGTCCAGCGCAGTTTCCTAAGGGGTTTTGTGGGGTCGCAGTGTTATAGCCTTTCGCAGCAGTAATAAATAGGTCGGCAACTTTGCCAAATTCGGACTCCCGCAAGTTTTTGTTTGTGTAGAAATCCGACACAATTGAGGCTGCCGTAACATCACTTTCCGACTTCGCTTGTTTCAACTGGCCAAATACACTTTTGAGATACGTCTCCGCGCTTGATTTCTGTTCTGCGCTGCTAGATCCATTAGTTAATGTCTTGAACTGTTCCTCCACGTGACGAACAGTGCGAACCGCGTCCTCCTGGCTCCATTTCAAGTGCTTTGTTAAATAATCTACAGCGCTCTGGTTCTTTTTGATCTCCGCTTGTAGAGCGGCCTTGGCGGCCAATTGATCTTGGCGTTTTGCAGGGTCTCCTTTGGCATCTTGGCTCGCAGTCGTTATGAGCTCTTCCAGCCCAGCAGCGCTACCACGCTTTGCGTTCGCCTTCATCTGAGCTTGAAATGCCTTCACAAATTCTGCTCGCTTGTCGGGAGAACTTAAAACTAAGCCATTTTGCTTCAGAAGCTCATCTAGTTTTCCTGTTCCGCCGGCTTGGATTTCGGAGTCCAGGTCCTTTTTTTGGGTTTCGGAAAGGGACCGCCAAATATCATCAGTCACTTTCTGGAGCTTTTCTCGGCCTTCGGATTGAGAAAGGTCTGAGTCTGCGGTTTCGTTGAGTAACTTTTTACGGTCTTCTGCTTCTAGGTTGGGCTTGTCCGTGGGGGCCGAGGATCTGCTGGTCGCGCTCGAAGACACAGACTGAACAGAGCCGCCATGCGATTCCGCCGACGACCACGTTGGCACAAGTGCCAAGATGAAAAGTCCGACATTCAACAATCGCAAATACATCGTTCCTCTAGATAGGTAGCTGCAATGGCGATGCCGAAACTGACGGTTGGCTGCCCGTTTTTATTAAATAAATTCAATTATTTATGTCTGTATACTAGATGTGCGTTTCGCGGAGTGTATACCCTCTGAGCGCATGCTCAGTTCTATGACGGATTATTGGCTAGCCCGTTACACGGGGGGGAAGCGGACAACGACGGAGAGCCCTCCCAGGTCCGACTTTTTATAGGAAACAGAGGCACGAACTGCTCGCGCATATGCCGAGACTAGCGCTAGGCCCAGGCCGTATCCCTCCGACATGGACGAGCCACTAACTCGGAAGAAAGGTTCTCCCACTCGATGCATTTCGTTTTCCGGGATCCCTTGACCATCGTCATCTATGTATAACGCCATGGAATCAGAATGGTTTACCGCCCTTACTTGAACCTCGGAGTTTGAATATTTGAACGCATTCTCAATTAGGTTATTAGCGATACCAAGAAAAACGCCTTCTTTTCCTCGGAACTCGAAATCGTCCGAGGAGATGCTAATTTTCTTTCGATTGGCGGCGAGCTTACTGGAAAGCGTATTACTCACGCGAAGGAGCGTCTCGCGCACGAAGAAGGTTTTCGCTTCTTCTTCCTCCATATTTTCTAATTCTGAAAGCGATAGCAGCATGTGTGAAATCGCATGGAGTGATTTCGCCTGAGTATCAACCTTCTTTAGGGCCTGTTGGTATTCTTCGGGTGTTCTTTCTTTGCGTAGCGCCATTTCAGTCTGCGCGGTAATAATCGCGATCGGAGTTCTAAATTCGTGCGAAGCATTCACCGCAAAGCGCCGAACCAGGGAAAATGAACGATCCAGTCGCAGAAGCAACGAATTAAAGCTTCGAACCAGCAAAGCATATTCATCTTTGTGTTGCGGTTCGGGGATTAGTGCTTTTAAACGTTCGGCGGTTAAATCGCGAGTCTTGCGAGAAAGGTTATCAAACGGCCTTAAGAGAAAAGTAGCGCATCCAAAACTTAATGGAAGCGCGAGAATAAAAGCCAAGATACATCCGAGCCAGAGCGCTTTACGTAGGGTTGAAAGGTATGTACGCGTGGGGCCAAGATCCATCACGCCATTAAGTTCGTAAAATTTCCCATCCCGATCCTCGAATTGTCGGTGTTGTATGACTCTGGTTGTGTCGCTGAGCAGAGGTTCTCGCAGGTATTCCGGAAAGGTATTAAAAACGACTTTTCCGTCGGTGGTCAGTCGAAAATAGACATTCTCTAAATGCGTCGAGTCGCGCGTGGGCTGGTGATCTTGGAGATTGATGTACTTCCATTCGTGTTCCACCATCGTCACAAGCGAGGCTCGTGCTTCGGTGAACAGCCGGCGCTCGACTTGGAGGTAGACGACAATGGCGAAGAGAGTGGTTAGGCAGAGAAAGCCGATGGAGAGGTAAATCGTAAATCGAAACTTAATGCTCACTTGGAGTCCGCAAGCAAAAACCCTGAATTACGGACGGTCCGAAGCCATTCTCCTCGGTGAATCTGATTCATTTTCTTTCTCAGATTAAAGAGATGAACACCGATGAAGTTCGTATCCGGCTCTCTTTCGAGTCCCCAGACACCGTGAAGCAAATCGTGTCGCGATACCACGTGCTCCGCGTTTTCAATCAGCAGTTTTAAAACATTAAATTCTTTCGGTGTGAGCGGCACGGTGAGTCCATCACTCGATGCTGTGGAAGTCGTTGGATCTAAAATCAGGCCTTTGTAGTGCAAAGTCTCGGGTGTGGGCCGATGGGAACGTCTCAGAAGCGCTTTTAATCTCTCAGACAGCTCTTCGAAAACGTACGGCTTAGTGAGGTAATCATCGCAGCCTAAGCGAAATAGAGAGAGCTTATCGTGCGTCGTTCCCCGAGCCGTAAGTACCAGGCTAAGAGGTCGGTAAGCTTGGGTGCGGGCAAAGGCCAGAACAGATTCTCCCGGCATGTCCGGAAGGACCAAATCCAAAACGATCAATTTCCAAGGGTGAAGATCGAGCAGTCGGAGGGCTTTGCTGCCAGTAGCGGCAATAGTCGGCGTAAACCCTTCCATGCGAAGACCATCGGCTAGGGGTTCAGCCAAATCAGCTTCGTCCTCAACTATAAGAACAGAAATTTCACTCATATTAGCCCCTTACCCATGGTTCTAGCTCATAGCATCAAAATCAAAATATGCAATGACCCCATGCGTCTTAATCCTTTCTTATAGTGAATTTACATGCGCTTGGTTGGATAACTAAGGAGTGGGAATGGGGTAAAAAATGAAGTCAGTATTAAGAGGTTTTTTCGTCCTGAGTTTTGGGCTGGGTCTGCCAACCTTTGCGAGTGAGCCCGTAGCCGGGCTTTATCACGGGGTTTTGCAGCAAGACGGCACCAACTTTTACCAAGAAGCGCTTATCACCCTGCGCACGGTCAATCCCGGCAACGGATCGCTGAAAATATCGGCCAACGTGCGCGTTTTCTTTGGGGACTCAACTTCTACCGAATTTCTCACATACGATTTTGATGATTGCCCCATGCCGTTGCTCACCCGGCAGATAAATATCAAAGACGGCAAAAACGATGTCAGTCTAATTGGAGTGCTCAAAGCCGGCAGAATCGAGGGAGAGTGGTTCTCCACCATCCAGGGAAAAGTGGGAAAGTTTGTTGCAACTAAAGGGTCTAAACCGGGTGCACCTACGGGCGGACAGTTAGTGAAAACTCTAACGGGATATTACAAGGGTACTTTGATCAACACGCACAGGGAGGCAAACCTACCAGAGGACATTGTGCTTTCCCTGGTTACTACTCAAGATATTACCTCGGCCGATCCTTCGATTAAGATATCCGGCAATGTGCGGCTTTATCTGGGGGAAATTGGTTCGTGGGAGTATCTCGAAACCAAGATGACAGATGTCCAATACAACTTTTATAGCAGGTATCTAACCTTCAAAACCGTGGACTACGGCTTAACCTTCAAGGGTACGGTAAGTCCCGATGGAAAATTTGAGCCCAAAATTTTTGTGGATGGACTAGGAGAGGCCGCAGAAGCAACTGTCCAGCGGCAGTAACCAAAGGTCGAAGAACTCGTGAGATTGACGCGATTCGCTCTTAGTTTTGCGCTATTAATCCTAATAGGGTCGGGGTGCGCGAAAAATAGTTTGAGCGAGCGCGATATTCGTCGCGAGCAGTTTCGAATGAATGCCGAGTCCAAGCGACAGGAATTGTCGATCGTCGCCGGCCACTACCAAGGTGTCTTGCTGCAAAAGGCCAATGACGGAGGATTTCTGGAACAAGAAGTGGAGGTGGATATTCAGATCAAAGACATTCCCCGCCAAATTGACGGGGACGTAGATCCTATTCTCACCCCGATCCTGACGGGATATCTCAAACTCCTCGTAGGAAGCGGGGTTGGCGAGTTTCTCGGTTTCGGAGTCGAGAAGGCCGAATACGATCCAAAACGCTTTCAATTGGACTTGGTTTGCAAAAATCTTAAGTCCGAACAGATTATTTTATCTCTAGCAGTTGCCGCGGATAACTTGAGTGGAACCTGGACCTCGCCCGAAGCCTCTGTAAGTGGAGAAGCAAAATTTGAAAGACAGAGGAATTAGGTCACCGCTATGAAGTTAATCTACGCGCTAGTTTTCCTAACCCTTAGCGGCCATGCAAACGCGCATGAGGGAAGCTCGTCTTCTATCGACCCTTCGCAGTTTGAGATTGAAGAGAATCTGGTAGAAAAAATCTATCAGCAAAACGCACAGGCCGCCAAACTAGATATAAATCCAAGGCACTCCGACTGGCTGGTATCATCGAGTTTCAGCCTGTTCAGCCCAAAGACCTTCGTTTTATCTAACCCATATTTCGACGTGGACTACGGGCGCAATTTAGGAACCCTACCGACCGTGCGCCTAGAGCTTGCAGCCCCGATATTGTCTTGGAAAACGATGGACCTTCTTTTGCTGGGTCGCATCGCTTATTCTTATCGCGAGTCTCTTTATAGTGTTCGATCCAAAAGTGGGACTGAGTTTAAAGATTTGATTCGTCTGCACTGGTTGCCCGCTTCTTTTGGGGGAGCGATTGAAGCACCTATTCCCTACCTGACCTTTATTCGGCCAAGAGTGGGCGGCGGAGTCGGACTACAATGGATTTACCAGCAAGGACGACTCGACGGCCTAGAGCAAGGATTTTGGATTCCCTTTTCATACCTGGAAGCCTCCGTCAGTCTATTCGCTTCTAAAGACTGGTTTGGTGGGCTTAAAGGCGGTGTAACGTGGCTGCAGTCCATGGCAGGCGCTCAAGGTATGAGTGGTTGGTCTTTAGACCTTGGTGTGGAATTTCATCTGTAGGTAGCACGCTGCATGTTCGACAAAATTATCCATTTTTCGCTACGTAATCGGTTTCTAGTTCTTTGCTGTGGAGTCGCCGTTCTGGTTTACGGAACGTGGGTGGCTCTACACCTACCCGTGGACGTTTTCCCCGATCTAAATCGCCCCACGGTGACCATTCTGACGGAGGCTGGCGGGTTAGCGCCCGAAGAAGTCGAGGTATTGGTCACTCAACCCATCGAAGTATCGGTAAACGGAACCCCCGGTTTGCAGAGACTGCGCTCTAGCTCTGGGGTCGGTCTCTCCGTCATCTATCTCGAGTTTGATTGGGGCACCGATATTTATCGAAACCGGCAGTTAGTGAGCGAGAAGCTCACCCTCGTGAAAGAATCTTTGCCCAAAGACGTAACGCCAGTGATGGGGCCAATTTCTTCCATCATGGGCGAATTCCAACTCATTGGGCTTTCGTCCGAAGACAAGCAAGTGAGCCCTTTGGAACTGCGAACTATTGCGGACTGGGTACTCCGTCCTC
>JAIEOG010000299.1 GCA_019750655.1 bacterium | reverse complement strand
AGTGCTATCTCGCGGCCGGCAATCTCGCCGCTGCACGGATGGAGTTAGAGCGCGTGGTCCAAGCGGTGCCCGAGAATCTTTTGGGCCAGCGGCTTTTAGGGGATACGCATCTCGCGCAGAAAAATGCGCCAGCGGCTTTGCATTGCTACAAGATGGCCCTCTTGCTCGCGCCGGGCGATGTTGCTCTCGCCGAGAAGGTCCATGGCTTGGAGAGTGGCACCACCGTCGTCACTTCGCCGGCGAGTTTACAGGCCGTTCCTGAATTGCCGGAGAGCCAAGAAGAGCTGGAGCAGGAAATCCCACCTCTCTGGGGGACGTCGCAAGAGCCGCTCGAAGCGGTTCCGGACTTTCTGCCGGAAGGTTCTGAATGGGAACCCTTGGCTCCAGCGGAACCCGCGGGCGGGCTTCAGCCGTTAATCCTGGACGATAGCGGTGACGACGATGGCTTTAAGGTCGAACATGTAAGCGCCATTTTCGAACCCGAAAGCGATTCGAAACAGGAAATCACCACCGAGACCTTAGGCGACCTGTATTTCTCGCAAGGGCAGTTCGACAAAGCTTTGCGGATCTTCGAAAAACTCAAGCCACGGCCAGCACTCTCGGCCAAAATCCGGGCCTGCCGCGCGCGCTTGGGGGTCGATATGGCGAGTCTCATCCGGGGCCGTAAGATCGCGCTGCTCCAGGCGATTGTGCAACGGACACGCGACACTGCTTGAATTTTGCCCCAAGTTGCGAGAGACACTCCCAATGATTTCCACGAACGAATTCAAAAAAGGCGTCTACATCGAACTCGATGGAGTTCCCTATCAAATCGTCGAGTTCCAGCACGTGAAGCCGGGCAAAGGGAACTCTTTCACGCGCACCCGGATCAAGAATCTCGTAACCGGGAACACCATCGACAGGACTTTTAAGTCGGGCGAACGTTGCGAAGAGCCAGAGCTCGAAACGAAGCGGATGCAGTACCTCTACAAAGACGGCAACGGCTACCAGTTCTTAGATCTGGAAAGCTACGAACAAGCTGCATTGGAAGAAGCTTCGGTAGGCGACAACAAAAACTACCTTACGGAAAATCTCGAGATTGAAGTTCTGTACTTCCGTAACCGCCCGATCACAGTCGAGCTGCCTAATTTTGTACAGTTGGCGATCACGTACTGTGAGCCCGCGGTGAAGGGCGATACCGTGAGCGGCGGCGGCAAACCCGCAACGTTGTCCACGGGTCTTGTGATTTCCGTCCCGTACCACATCAAACAAGGCGATTTGCTGAAGGTTGATACGCGTACCGGGGAATACGTCGAAAAAGTGAAATAAGGCCACCTCCGCTTTCTTTCCGGCGAGTGGCCCTTGGAGCCGGCATGGGGGCATTCCGTCCAAAAGAAGTCTTTCGGCAGGCGCGCGAATTGGAATCCCAAGGGGACTCCAAAGCGGCGGCCGTGCAATATGCTTCTTTGAGCACCTATCTTCGCCGTCGAGGGAAACTCGACGAAGCTTATTCGCTTATCTGCAAGGCTACGTCCCTTGCTCCCGAACTCACACGCCTTCACATGCTCCAAGCGCTTTGTTGTGAAATGCGGGGACTCACGGCAGAAGCCACGGCAGCGATGCGGCTTTTTACGGAACGCGTGGTGGAGCGCGGGAAAGTCGCGAAGTACACCGAAGTCGTGGAAAAGTCTCTGGCGGACCATCCGCGGTTGAAAGGAATGTTCTTCGCGAAGGTGCTTGCCACCGATCGCACCACGGCCGCTCCTTATCTGGGGAAAGCGGCGTCGCTGGGCGAACAAGGCCGCTACGCTGAGGCCTTGAAGGTGCTTCTGGATGCCTTGCAGACGCGGACGGAGACCGAGGAGTGCACGCTAGCGCTAGAATCGCTCCTGGAGCAGATGGGCCATGCAGCCGGATTGAAAAGTCTCGCGCGTTTCCGTGTCGGCAAAGTGACCGCAGAGGAATTGGTGGTTTTGCTCACTCAGAGAAAAGAACCCTCGCCGGTTTCGGCGGAGGCGTCTTGGATTCCCGGGGAAGAAAAGTCCCTCCGCTCACTCATCGATGAGTTGGAGAAAGAGATGGGGCTTGATCTCGGTGAACCTCAGAAGGAAATTGCGCCGTTGTTGGCGGAGTTCCGCCGACGCGTGCAGCCGGTGTTAGGGGCGGATGCCCAGGCGCACATGGACATGGCGTTGGCCTTTTTTGAAATGGGGCTGTTCAAAGAGGCGGAAGAAGAGCTCAATGTCATCTCGCCAACGGAGCCTTTGTATGCCGAAGCCCAAGCTTTGCTTGGCCAAGTGTGGCTAGCGTCCGGGAGTGAATTGGCAGCGTTGGATGCGTTCCAAGCGTGCCTGCGCGCTCCTGCTTGCAGCCCCACCGTAGAGTGGGAAGCGCGCTACCAGCTCGTTACGATCTTTTTCCGGTTAGGCGATTTTGAGCAGGCCCTCATTCAGGCCGAGGCTCTGGAGAAGCAGTCACCCGAGTACCGAGATTTGCGTCACTTAAAGATGCAAGTCCAGGAAGCTCGGGAAAAGAAGCATGCGTAAATTCGTCCTCACACTTACTTTCTTTTTCATTGGGCTCTATGCAGTCCTGCACCTGATTTTGGGGAGCAGCCCAGTGCAACGCCGAGTGGTGGCGGAGCTCCAAGCTGTGCTGACGGATTTCGGGATCGTGCTCCAGATGGAGAGCATCGAATTCTCGGCCTTTTCACCGAAAATCTACCTCAACCGCGTCCACCTCGAGACGACGCCTAAGGCGAAGTTCCAGCTCACCGAGCCTTTAACGGTGGATAAAATCAAGATCCGTTTCCGCCCGATTGCTTTGATCTTCGGGCGTATCGTGATCGACGAACTCATTCTCTTCCACCCGCGTATTCAAGTGCCGCGCGCCGATAAGCTCTACAAAACAGCGATGGGCCTTTTTGGATCGAAGGGCGCTATCGAAGTACAGCGGCCGTCTTTCGACGTCGTGTTTTATAAAATGGGCGTCGTCGACGCCTTCTTCAATATCGAGTCGGCCGATCCGAAGTTTGCCGTTCGCTCGCGAAGTCTCACGGTCATCGTTCAAAAGCGTTCGGGCCAACAGCGCTCTGTCGTTGTGCAGACGGATAACCTCGAAGGCAGCTGGGGCAAACTCGGCATGGCGCTCACCAAGATCGATATCGATGCGGACTTGGGGGCGGATTCGATCCGACTGAACCGCGGCACGATCGAACATGCGGAAGCTTCGGTGAATATCCTGGGCGTGGCGCGCTTGCCTACGGGCAACGAAGTCGTGCCGCGTAGTTTGAATGCCTCGTTCGATGTGCGCACGCGTTTAAGCTTTCTTGAGACTTTTAAGGAGCTGGGTCTTCCCAAGATGGAAGGAGAGGTCTCGACCAGCGGCACGATCAAAAAAGAAGGCGACCTGTTTTCGGGTAAGGGCCAAGTTTCCTACGAAGGCCTAGTCATAGATGGCAACCCTGTGGGCGAAGGCGGCTTTAACTTTGGATTGGATAAACGCAAGGTCTTGCTCTCTGCCTTGGGCCTGAAATATTCCGGGGGGGAATTCCGTTCCCCTAAATTGGAAATCAGCCTCGGCGATAAATACCCCATTCACGGAGACCTAAATTACACGGGTCTTCGTTTGGAGCAGATCCTCCATGGTGTGGGCCTCGAGGACGCGACGGCTCGTATGGAGACCTCGGGCCTGATTAAGGTGTCCGGCAATCTCATGCCGCTGGAATTGCGCGCGCAGATGGATTCGAAGATTTCCCACCTGCACGTCCTGGATGATTCTAGTCGGCCGTCCGAGCCCTCCAATATGCTTGCCGTGTTCGGCGATGGAAGCTTCCGTGGGCCGATCACCTTTACCGCAGACAAGATGGATTTTGACGCTGAAGCCACCATGCTGGGTGGGCAGGTCAAAACTTCCGGATTTATTAGTTTCAATAAGGGCGAGCGCTCGCGTGTGAAGGTGGCAGCTGAAAAGGCATCGCTGACGCAGCTCGAGCGTATCGGATCTCTTGAAGTGGGCGGGATGGCGCGTTTGCAGGCCGACGTCGAAGTAGAAGGCACTGAATACAAAATCTGGGGTGGCTTTGACGTCGAGAACGCGCGTATCGCTAGTGTGGTTCTGGGTACGGTTGGTGGACAAGCTCACTACCAAGGCGACTTGCTCACTTTTGAGAACATAGACATTCCTTCGCTCGATCCGATCCGTGGTAACGGCTATGTGGATTTCCGAGAGAAGGGCGTGAAGTACAAGTTCTACGTGAATGCGCGCCGCGCGGAAACGGACCAAGTCTTCACCGCCATGAAGGGCCTGAAGCTCCAGTTTGAGATCCCCACCGAAGGTGAAATCAACTCGCGCATGACCATCGAAGGCGATAGCGAGAGCGATGGCGTGCAAGTCAGCGCTTCGGGTACGGCGAAGAACTTTAAGTGGTTTGATGAAAAGTGGGTGTCTGCGGCCTTCTCGCTGACGTACAAAGATCATGTCTTGGAGCTTCCGAAGGTGTTGCTAACAAAACCCTCCGGCGCTTTAGAAGTGCGTGGCCGTTTCGATCGCAAGCAAGCACGCTTGGCGTTAGCGACCTATGGCCTGGAAATCAGCCACTTCGAGCGTTTCGGAAAAGCGCCTATTTCCGGAGAGGTTGCGGGCCAGATTCTCTTCGAAGGCGATCGCGGAAAACTTTTCAGCCGTGGCTGGGGTGAACTAAAGGTCGTGAAGACGCGCTTCCGCGGTGTTCCGATTCCGGATGCAAAAGTTAGTGTGAAGCCGAAAGACGAAAGCCTGCTTTACGATTTTGCTTTGGGCGGAGAGCGTATGCACGGGACCTATGTGCGTTCCCCCTCGGGAAAAGAAGATTCCCTTAAACTCAAGTTCTCGGAATACGATTTCGCTCCGGTTCTGACTCTGTATTTGAGCCGCGATATCCCGCCGCTATCGGATTTGCGCGCGACGGGCGAGGTCGAGATGGTCGGGGATTTCGAAGATATCGGCTCCTTCAAAGGCGCTGGATCCTTGGAAGCTCTCGAAGTGGGTTTCAAGGGCACGCCCATGCGGATCCACAAGCCCGCAAAGATCCACATGGAGCGGAGCGGGATTCGAATTGATTCCGTTTACCTCGAGGGCGAAGACAGCCAGCTAGCCGTCGGCTTAAACTTTGAACCCAACCGCCGCGTCGATGCGCAGTTGGATGGCCGCATAGACTTACAATACCTGCAGCCCTTTGTGCCCGGGCTGGATTATGGCTCGGGAAAGGTAACGGTTGGGTTGCGCGTTTCCGGTCCGCCATCGAGTTACCAGCTTCTGGGTAATCTGGCATTGGAAGGCGGCGCTTTCCGTTTGTCGGGGTTCTCCGATGAGTTCCGCGCGGTAGAGGCGCGCTTGTCATTCAGCCAAGACCGCATCAACGTCGACCGATTCGAAGCCAACATCAACGGCGGTGGCCTTACGGTAGAAGGCGATGTGCGTCTGGACCGCTTTAAGACGCTGGCCCCCAATCTTCGCCTGCACGCCGACCGCGTTGTCATGCACCTGGGCGAGAACCTCGGCGGGAAAATATCTGGCGACTTCGCCATTCGGGGAAAAAACCGGCCTTACCTCGTTTCCGGCCGTTGCGACCTAATCGAAGGGACGCTTTCGAGTTTCAGCTGGCAGTCGAGCAGTGTGCTCCCAGACCGTTATGTGGCGCCGCTGTTTACTTTTGATGTCCAGTGTTCGGGCTCGGAAAAGCTCATGGTCGCGACAGAAATCATGCAGGCGGAGTTCCGCGGCAATTTCCACTTAGTCGGGGATAACGTAAACGTGGGGCTCTTGGGTACGGCCGATGCTATCCGCGGAAATCTGCTCTTCCGCGATACGCGGTTTAATTTGGAGACGGCCGCCGTGAAGTTTGAGTCTCCCACGGATATCGTGCCGCGTTTCCGCGTCGCAGGGCGAGCCACGGTGCGCGAGATCACGGACAGCAATTCCGAGCAGCTCAAAGGTATCCAGCAAGTCCAAGACTACGAAGTGAACCTACAGGTTTCCGGAATACCGTCAGATTATAAACTCCGCCTTTCTTCGACGCCGCCACTGCTCGAAGGGGAGATTATTTCGCTCTTGGTGCTCGGGGTCTCGAAAAAGGGACAGGGCGGAGGAAACTACTTGGATCTTGGTAGCGCTCTCGTGGGCCAGATCCCCTTGCAGGCAAAGCTCAAGAACGAATTGGGCGTGAACATTAAACTGAGTAACCAATCCCAAACCAGTTTGCAGCAAGGCGCGAACCTTACGCCCGGGAACCAAGGCAACGACATCAACGCGCCCACGGTGCGTATCCAAAAAGAAATTACTGGGACCACGAAGCTTTCGTACTCCAATACTCTGGAGACGGTGCCGGTGCGTGAGTTCAGACTCGAGCAGATGCTCGATGAAAATATTACTTTGAACGCGACAACGATGGACCGCTCACGCGGCTCTCAAGCGCCTACGACACAAGCTTACGGATTAGATTTTAGGTACCGGTTTTCCTTCGAATGAAACACCTGAACGCCATTTTAGCCTGGTCACTGCTATTGTGGGGATCGGTGTGCGCAGCCGATCCGGGGTGGGACGGGCGCATGGTCTCCGTGATTGATGCCGAGGAGATGGATCCCGATGAACGCGCGCCGCTCGCTGAGGCCTTGCGTCTGGCGCCGGGCCGGGCCTTGAACATGGGAGATCTCCGCACACGTCTGAAGGACCTTGGCACCTCGGGTAGGTGGATGCGTGTTTCCGTGGAGGGCGCGATCCAGCAAGGCCGCCTTCACTTATTCTTGAAAGGCGCGCGCGTTCGCCGCTTACGCAAACTGGAATTCACGGGTGTCGATAGTGGTGTCTTGGACGAAGTGAAGCGTAAGGTCCGCCAAGAGCAAGAACAATCGGTGGACGTTGAATCCTTTGCGATGTTGCGGCAGGCGATCAAAGAGGGCTATCTGGATCGCGGCTACCGCTTTGCGCAAGTCCAGTTTCTCACTACTAAAGTGTCTGTCGACGAGGCCGACGTTGAAATCAAAGTCGCTTCGGGTGAGCCCACGCGCGTAAACCGCGTCCTCGTGCGTGGGGGCCCGGATGACGAAAACCAGGCCATGCGCAATCTCATCCAGCTAGATCGCGGAGATGTTTTCTCTCGCCAGCTGCTCACTGAGGGCATCGACAAGATTCACGAATACCTGCGTGCGAACCAGTACCCGACCGCTCGCGTGCTCGACACCCCGCTGCAGTTTTCCCCCGACTCCATGACGGTGGATTTGGTGGTGGAAGTGAAGATGGGCGATCGATTCCTCATCCGCTTCAAAGGCAATGAAGTCTTTAGCGATGTGCAGCTACGTGGTTTGCTTACGGATGAAGTCTTAGCGCAGACGGATCCCAGTGCACGTGTTGCGGCGTTGATTGAGCAAAAATACCAATCGGTTGGTTACCCGGATTGTTCCGTGCGGGTCGAAAAAACGGCGTCGGACGATGGTGTCTTAAGCATCATCGAGATGGCAATTCATGAAGGGCGCCGCACTTTAATTTCCGATCTGCGCTTCGTGGGCGCGGATGAAAACTCCTCAGTCGATCTGGAGTCCTTGTACTATGAAGGCGCGCCAGGCGTGGTGCAGCGTCGGCTGTATTGGCAGCAAGGGGTTTCGGAAGGCGTCTTGGCTTTGCAGAATCGTCTGCGATCGATGGGGTATTTGAATAGCCGCGTGACAGAGCCGAAAGCCGTTTTCTCCGATGATCGGCGCTCGGTGGTGCTTTTCTTTGATGCGGATATCGGCGTTCAAACGCGTCTTAACCGCGTGCACTTTTCGGGCAATGCGGGATTCTCGGACGCGGTACTTTCGGAGCAGTTTGCGTTTTCTGTCGGCAAACCCCTAAACCGACAAGAAATTGTCGATAGCGCTAAGGCCATCACTACTTACTACACCAACCACGGCTATCCCGAGATGAAGTTCTCCAAGTCGCCCGAAGAGACTTTGGAGATTTCCCGCGATCAGCAAGCGGCATCCGTCGCATTCGAAATCGAAGAAGGGCGTAACTACAAGATCGGTGTGGTGAAGATTGAAGGCCTCCACAAGACCAAATCGATCGTGGTCATGCGCGAGCTCGAGATCAATAGCGGCGATCTGTACAGCGCTCGGCTCATTCGTCGTAGTGAAGAGAACGTCAGCGTCTTGGGGCTTTTTTCTCGTGTGGAGATTGTCGAAGCTCCAAATCCGGGCGCTCCGGGATTTATGGACTTGCGCATTGTCGTGCGCGAAACGAAGCCGGGCGTTGGCGAGTTTGGTTTGGGCGCAGTCTACGAAGAGCCTCGCTTACGGGTGCGCCCTTTCGCGGGGCTGACGTACCGCAACGTTTCGGGCTTAAACCAAACGGCTTCCGTGCGCGGTGACTTAGGCGTTCCCATGAGCCGTAAAAACGGCCAGCTGTACGTACCCTTTATCGAATATTCCACAGTCCTTGGGTACCGCTACCCATGGGCCCTTCAGCTCCCGTTCACTTTCGCCGCCCAGCTGGGCGTAGATCGTCTTGAAGTCCAGCCGTTGGAACAAACGGTGCTAACTCGCGTGCGCTTCGAGGGGCGTTTAGAAAAACGGTTTTCTCCGAAGTTCACGGCGATTTATCGCCTCATACGAGTGGAGCGCACGGTTACGGAGAGCTATCTGCCGGCTGCGGGGCAAAGCGGTGCACCGATTACAGAATCCATCGGTTCGACGGGGCCGGGGCTCATCTTGGATCTGCGGGACGACATTTTTAACCCCACGCGTGGTAGCTTTCACACGCTCGACATAGAGCTCGCGGCGCCACCTCTTTTCTCGCAGTCGAACATCGCCTTCTTGCTGAGTCTCTGGCGCAACTCGTTCTACATGACTTTACCTTGGGGGATCGGTCTCGCCGTTTCAGCAAACTTTGGCTTTGCGCATTCCCTGCAACCCGGGCACCCCATCGCGCGCGCTCGTTTGGTGAACGAGCTTTCTCTCGGAGGACAAGGGTCCATCCGTGGGGTGGTTCCGCGTGGTTTGGCTCCAGATCCGACGGCAAAAGACATGCTCTTCTACAACGCGCGCGCCGAGGCGAACATCAAGCTCTTTTCGGATTTTGGGCTCGCCGTGTTTTTCGATTCAGGCCAGATCTTCCCGGACTTTCGCTCCACGCCTCGCAGCGATGGGGTAGGCGTAGGCTTGCGCTACAAAACACCCGTGGGCCCCGTCGTGATCGACTTCGCCCAAGCTTTGGGTAGCTACAATACGGGTCTGAAGTTCTACTTCACTGTAGGAACAATCTAAGAGGCCGAGGCTTACTAGGCGTTGGTCGACGAAGTTTTCGCTTGGTTCGCACGGCTGCCGCGTTCTGCCTTCACCTTCAAGACATCCCCCGGAATAATGCGCGAGCGGCGTAAACCGTTCCACCGGTGCAACTGGCGCACGCTGACATTGTACTTCGAAGCAATGGACCAGAGCGTGTCGCCTTCTTTTACTTCATGCTCTAGAAAACCAGATTCCACTGCGGCTGCCGTGCGGACCGGAGGCGCTTTCTTCGGCGCCGCGGGGCCGGCAGCTGTTTTGCCCAAGATCTGGATTTTGCGGCCCGGGTAGATTTTCGCGTTTTCTAAATCATTCCATTCGAACAAATCGCCTACCGTTACATCGTACTGCTCGGCAATCGACCACAGAGATTCGCCCGGCTGCACTTTGTGCTCCGTCGCATCTCCCTTGGGCTCTGTGAATACAACCTTTGCCGCGCCATGGGGGATGATCAGTGTCATTCCCGGCTGCAGCTTTTCGCGCGAGCTGAGATTGTTGGCAGAAGCCAAGTCTGTCTTGCGGATTTTGTGTTTGCGCGCGACCGTGGCCAAGGTGTCGCCACGGCGGACGGCGTATTCCTTGTCCATTTGTGCAGGCACGAGGTTGGCGCGCATTGCAGTGACGGCACGCTCGACCAACGCACGGCTACCTACTGGCACACGGACTTCAAACGGTGTGCTGGATACGGGCACCATGCCGCGGATGAAATGGGGGTTCAGATCATGGAGCTCGTCTTCGGGGGCGTCCACGAGCTCGGAAACTTTTTTCATCGAAAGGGGGAAGCCGACTTGCACCGTCTCGTACTCGAGAGGATCTAAGTACGTGATGTCTTCAAAACCATACTTCTCAGGGTTCTTAGCGATGATGGCCGCGGCAATGAGCTTTGGCACATAGTCTTTGGTCTCGCGCCGCAAATGCGTGGTCTGAGCGATGGTCCAAAAGTTATTCGATTTCGTCGATTGGATAGAGCGCAGGATCTTGTATTCGCCAGCGTTGTAGGCTGCGGCGGCGAGGTACCAGGATTCAAACATCAGGTACAAGTCGCGCAAATAGCTCGCAGCTGCTTCGGTGCTGCGGATCGGATCGTGGCGTTCGTCGATCCAACCATCGATGCGCAGGCCGTAACGACGGCCGGTGCCCTTAATAAACTGCCAAGCGCCGACGGCTTTCGCGCGTGAACGGGCACGTAGGTTAAAGCCGCTTTCGATGAGTGCTAGGTAAACTAAGTCTTCTGGTAGACCTTCGCGTTTCAAAATCTGTTTCATCACGGGGATGTAACGGCCCGAACGCGCGAGGTAGCGTTCCATGTGCGGGCGTCCACGGCCGGTGAAGTAGTCAATCCAGCCTTCGACGCGGGAGTTCATCGTGATCGGAAAGTCGTAGCGGCTGTTGTCGTAGAGCGCTGTCGTATTGGGTTCTTCGATGCGCAGGACTTCGCCGATGGAATAGTTTTCAATTTCGGCCATCCGGCGTGAATCGGCGGCTTCCGCTTCGGGGGCAGGAAGCGTGTCTGGGATTTCGGTCGCTGTACCCGTGTGGTCAGAAGCGGGTGGGGTCGCCTTCGAAGCTGTGCGGGATTTCATCGTGCCGCAAGATGCCAGGAAAAGAGCCGTGAACAGCAGCGTGCTTAGATTGCGGAGCATAGTTGGCATAGTGTCCTCAGAACGTCCTATCGGCAAGCCACCCGCGGCCAGTGAGCCATCATTATAGCGGTCTAATTCCGAAGCAGGCCACACCTTTCCATGGCATGACGCGCGTTGTCGAGGAGATCTAGTGCCGGAGGCGCTTGGGATCAGGGTCGGGAAGGTTTCCCATGATTTCCCGGAGGTAGGCGGCAGCGACCATCCGGAGTTGCTCGAGCGTGAGATTTTTCACATCAAGGTTCTTTTTTTCGAGCAAAGTATTGAGTTCGCGGCGCATGGCTTTGGCCGGAATTCCGGTCAAGCGAATGACCTCATTCAACAAAGCGTTGCCCTGTCTGGGCCGCCGCTGCTTTTGGATTCGTTTTTTCAATTTGGATTAGAAACCCAGAGCCATGCTAACACACGAAAAGGTCGGATCAAGTGTTAGATCAATAAGATATGCTGAGGCGCTGCGGCAAAATGGGGCAGAGATGGCCGCGCCTTGTTAACGCTCCGTTAGGTGGGAACCATCCCGCTCGGCGCGAGGTTTTCAAACGAAGTGTATTGGCCAAGCCAGGCGACTTTGACGGTGTCGCGGGGACCGTTACGGTGTTTAGCGATGATGAATTCACCCATGGTCGCGGAACTGCCAGTCTGGTGTTCTGCATCTTCACGGTGAAGCATGATGATCAAGTCGGCGTCCTGCTCGATAGCGCCCGATTCACGTAAGTCGGCCATCATGGGGCGCTTGTCGGGCCGTAAGTCGATGTTTCGGTTTACCTGAGACAGCGCAATCACCGGGCAAGAGAGTTCTTTGGCTAATGCTTTGAGCGAACGCGAAACTTCCGAGATCGCATTTTCACGGTTCTGGGCTGTTTTGCTGACGCCCATGATCTGGAGGTAATCGACAACGACCAGCCCCAATTCCCCGACTTCGGCTTTCATGCGCCGGGCTTTCCCGCGCATTTCCAAGACCGTGAGTGACGGGGTATCGTCGATAAAAACCTGTGCCTCGGAGAGCAGCCCGGCAGCTCGAGTCATGCGGCCCCAGTCTTGCTCCGCAAGATTCCCAGTGCGTATGCGCTGCGAATCCACTTTTGCTTCTGCAGCCAAGAGACGAGTCACGATCTGCTCACGCGACATTTCTAACGAGAAAAAGGCGACGGGCACTTTAGCGCGAATAGCAGCATGGCGCGTGACACCCAAAGCGAAGCTGGTTTTACCAACGCTCGGGCGGCAAGCAACGATGATCAGATCGGATTTCTGGAAACCGCAGGTCAGCTTGTCTAGATCGTCGTAGCCGCTGGCCACCCCGGTCATCTGCCCTTGGTTTTCAAAACGCCTTTCGAGTTCAACGAACGCGGAGCGAACGACTTCGCGCACGTGAGTCATGCCGCGCATGGATTTCGAGGACGTGAGTCCGAAAATCGATTTTTCGGCAAAGTCTAGGAGCTCGGCCGTCGTTTCCGCCGGGTCCAAGCCCTTTTCTCCGATTTCGTTACAAGTGGTGACGAGGCGGCGTTTGATTGCCTGATCGGCTACCAGGCGCGCGTGGTATTCGGAGTGGATTGCAGACGGGACTCGCTCGAGAAGATCTGCGAGGTAAGCGGCGCCGCCTACTTCCTCGAAGATTTCCATCTGCTTCATTTGCGCAGGCAACGTCACTGCGTCGATGGGTTGGCTCTTAGCTGCTAGCTCGCACATCGCTGCGAAAACTTTTCCGTTCGCAGGACGGTAAAAATCATCGGGCGCAAGAATATCGATCACTTTGTGGAATGTCTGATTATCGATCAGAATTCCGCCGAGAACAGATTGTTCGGCTTCTAAATTGTGGGGTGGTAGTCGGGTCGCCATACAGTCACATCACCGATATCAGGACATTGGCGCCAGCGGCAAGGGCTCCTGGCCTAATGCAGGAACTAAAGTTTCACCAGCGGTAGCATCTGTTATGCGCTGAACGGCGTTGCCGTAACGCGTGAGGTGTGTGCTGGATATGGCAAAGCACTTCTGCGCCTTGTCGAGAGCCGTGCCTACTTCTTCAAAACGCCCTTGGAAATTTTCAAAATGCGTCGTGGCTTTGCGCAGCTCTTGCAGGGTGTGCTCCACGCCTTTGGACATTTCATAGTAGTTGCGTGCGGTCGCCACGGCATGGAGCATCGCCGCAAAGGTATTGGGCGAAACCACAAAGACTTTGCTCTTTTGCAGTTCCTCGCAAATCGCCGGGTTGCGCAAGACTTCAAAATACAACGTCTCGCTAGGCACAAAGAGCAGTGCCATTTCGGTTGTGCCGTGTTCGGGGTGGATGTACTTGGAGCGAATGGATTTACCGAGCACGCGCATCACTTCTACGAGGTTCTTGCGCGCCTGCTCGAGTTGATCGGGCAGCCCTGTCTCGAAGAGCGGGAGAATCTGCTCGCGCGGGAACTTGCTATCAATCGGTAAAACGTATTTCGGGTACTTGATTACCGCATCCACGCGCTCTGTCGAACCGGGAACGATACGGTACTGCAATTCAAAGGCTTCTGCGGGCAGGAAGTCGCTGAGCAGCCGCTCCAGGCTCGCTTCTCCGAAACCGCCGCGCAAGTGCGGCAGCTTTAAGAGATTGTTGAGGTCATTGATGGATTGCCCCACACGGTTCAAATCCGAGAGCTGTGCCTGGGCATTGCGCAAGGCTTCTTCCACACGCGCGAAGTGGTGGAAGCCCTCTTTAAGGTTGGCTTCCAATTTTGTCTGTACGCCTTCGGTTAGTTCCTTCAGGCGGGTATCGAGACGCGTGTCGATCGTGTGAAAGCGCCCTTCGAGCGCTTGAGAGGACTGCACGAGACCTTGCTGCAATTCCTGGCGGTTGGCCTGCAACTGGGCCGAAAGCTCCGTTCGCAGCTGGCTCGCCTTAGTTTCTTGGTTGCGGTCTTGGTCGCCCTGCCTGGAGAGCAAGCGTTCCTGAAATTTTTGCAGGGAGAACCAGAAGGCGCCTAGCGCCACGAGGGGGGTCAAGGTTGCGATCCACAAGCTGATGTCCATTGGGGGGACTATAGGCATAGGCCTTCGGCAGTGACAAGAAACGGCATGGGGTAGCCGCAACTGCGCTCCCCATAGGCCTTTCTGGGGATCGGCTAGGCACGGAAATGGCCCCCCACTTTCGGCATACAGCTTGCGTTAAGGGCACCTTGGCACCGGGAGGGTGTGTAGAGATGAGTTGGAAAACGAAGCAGATGTTGCAGAAGTGGGGCACCTACGCGGCTATCGCGTTGGGCCTTTTTATTGGCTACACGCACATGCAGCGGGGCGGCCGCGCCACCGTGGGCAGCGTCCTGACCTCGACCCGCGTCGCTGTACAGCGCCTTCCAGTTTTAGGTTCCTATTTCCGTAAAGGGCGCCACTCTTGGAGCCCTTTACGCTCCAGTGGCCGTAGCTATGCCTATGGCCGTCGTGGCAAACGCCACTACGCGCGGGGCCGCCGGTCTCGCCGTCACCGCCGCTAACCTTGACCCCCCCGTAGACCCGTGCCTATAGTCCCGATCGGGTCATCTCAAGGGGGTTAAATGCCAAGCTTTCTGTCACGTCTCGATCAGGAAATCGCCAAGAAACCTTTGCTCAAACACTGCTTCTATTTGCGGTGGCAGGATGGCCAGGTGTCGCTGCCGGAACTGCAGGGCTACGCCAAAGAGTACTACCCCTTTGAACGCGAATTCCCGTGCTTTGTAAGCGCCATCCATAGCCGCAGCAATGACCCGAGCCTGCGCAAAGAACTTTTGGAAAATCTCGTGCACGAAGAACGCGGGGAGAAAAACCACCGTGCGCTTTGGTTGCAGTTTGCCGAAGGCCTGGGTGTGGACGCTCGGGATTGTGAGGAGCATTTCCACTCCGATGAAACGGAACACTTGTTGCGGGTTTTTCGCAAACACACGACGTCCGAAAACCCCATCGATGGTTTGGCAGCACTTTACGCGTATGAGCGACAACAGCCGGAAGTCGCGGGATCTAAGATCGATGGTTTAGTGCGCCACTACGATGTGACGTCCGATAGCGCGCTGGAATTTTTCCGCACCCACATGAAGTACGACGTGGAACACGCCCAGACGGAGGGCGATTTGCTGGCACGCCTTTGCCGAGACGGAGCGACTCAAGCCCGTGCGCAGGCTGTCGTCGCAGAAACCTGCTCGGCTTTGTATGAGTTCCTAGACGGCGTCGAGCGCCGGTACCAAGCGTAACTACAAGACTTCGCCCGTGCCGTACTTCGGTGAGCTCTGGTACGTGCCTAGGACGGATTCTACCTGTTCACCCAGTGCGCGCATGCGCTCATCGCTCGGTGGGTGAGACGACAAGAATTTTGGCATTTGCGACGAAGCCGCTCCGAATTTCTCCCAGAAGGCGGGCGCTTGGTGCGGATCGTAACCAGCGCGCGCCATGTAGATTAGGCCAATCTTATCCGCTTCGCTTTCCTGTGCGCGGCTAAACGGCAGCGAAACGCCGAGCATCGTACCGGCGCCCAATGCCGCAAACAGCAAGGGCCTGTCTTTGAGTTTACCGTCGAGAATAGCATTGAGGCCTTCGAAGGCGATCTCCGTTCCGAAAGCGAGCGTAATACGTTGGCCCGCATGCCGTGCGGTGGCGTGGGCGACTTCATGGCCCATGATCGCGGCGAGCCCCGCCTCATTCACCGCCGCCGGGAAGATTCCCGTGTAAAAAGCGACCTTCCCGCCAGGGAGGCAAAAGGCATTTTGGGTTTTGGATTCGATGAGCCGAAATTCCCAGTTAAACCCGTCGACGCGAGAGGCTTCGGCAATTCTTTTGCCGACGCGCTCCAAAATCCCCTGCCACCGTCGATTGGTAGAAAGCCGCTCTTTGCTTAAGATCTCCTGAAACGCCCGATCGCCTAAGGCCGCTTCCTGCTCCGATGAGGTAACGATGATGGCTTGGCTACCCGTTTCAGGATTGGTGACGCAGGAAACGAGAAAGAGGGCGAAAGAGAACGTAAAGGCACGCATTTTCATAGGCCTAAATTACCGTGAAAGGGCTGGGCTGTCATGCGAGCCCAGACGGTAGTTTCTCACGCTAGCCTTCGGTCCCCATTTCGGCTAATTTTCCCCGGCGCTATTCGGGAGGTCCTAATGAAAGCTATTCTAAAACTCATTCCCTTTTTCTCGCTCAGTCTTTTTGCGGATCAGATTCAAATCTCACAGTGGAATTCAGAGTTTTTGAGTTCTGGCGGCGGCGTCCGGCAGGCGAAGATCGTTTTCACGCAAGCAACCGGCACGTACCAAATGAGCCCGAATGAAATCGGCAAGCTCACAAACGTGACTTACCAAGAAGGCCCTCAGAAAACGAATATCAAGGGCAACTGGCAGCTGGGGAACCAGACGGGAAAGTTTGTCTTCATTGTGGATGTGCTAAGTGACAAGTTTACCGGAGAGTGGACAGGGACACAAAGTGGCAATGGCTGGTGGGTTGGCACTTTGATCTCAAAAAACCCAGACCCGGTATCCACGGAGCTGAAAAAAGGTGTCAAAGGCCCTCGTACGGCGGACGAGTACGTGGTGCGCCACGCTAACGCCGTCGTGAAAGCCTTAAAGGCCTTCGACAAGAATTGCACGACGCAGCTTTTTGCCGGCGGTCCCGCTGTCATTGGTACGGATCTTTACCGCTTCTTTGTGAACCAGAAAAAGAACGGCGTCTCCAAGACGCTCGATACAAAAGTAGATTCGAGCATGCTGCCCCACGATGCCGCTGCGGATGTGGTGTCACGCTTAGCAAGCCTTGGCTCGCCTTGTACTTTCCTGACCAAAGAGCAGGTGCTCAAGAACTCTCAAGACGCAACGGTGGATGCGGTGAAGTCGGCAGGGAAGAACTTGAAAGACTTAGAACAGGCCTCGCAAGACCCCACTCTTAAGGGCAAGCTCAATGGGCCCTCCGTACTGGTCAGCAACGATGAAGTGATTATCACTGACCCGATGGACGCGGAGACTCAGAAACAGCTCATCGCCCAAGCGCAAAAGGGCGTGCAAGAGAAGAAGGTCACCAACGGGCCTGAGAATCTCCAGCCACGGGAACAGACGTTTGGCGTGAAAGATATTCTCGAGTTCCGGTTGCGCAGCAATGTTCTACGCCCCGTCGCGACGCCAACATTCTTGGTCACGATGGGTGCGGACATGCTTTTTGTCGGAAGATCCCAAGCGATTCTTTCCGCGTCGGCGACAGCCTTCGTGGATGTAGAGCTAAACAGAATCAACCTGACGGCAGTTCTACAAGCGATGACGCCTCAAGGGTTTAAAACCGTTAAGTCGATCGATGAACACAAGAACACGACTTGGGAAAAGCCCGAGGAGATTTTCCTAGATAACGTGGTGTTCTTTAAATACCCCACGGCCTGCACCCCGACGCCCGTTGGTCCGGCGTGTATCGAGGGCAGTCTCGTTGGATCCGCGGGGATCAAGCCTTACGGAGTTACTGTAAACCCGACCAAGCTGTCTGACTTCCAAGCTTATGTGCGCCCCTATGCGCGCGTCGATATCGACGTGTTTGGAGGGCTTGAGTACGGCGTTGCGCATGCAGGTGTGCGTGGCCAGGTCGCAGTGCTCAACGGTACTCTCGCATTGCTTGCCGGGAACGTTTCAGAAGATACAACAAACCCGTGTGTGCGCGCGGAGGTCGATAAACTCACATACCTCGACGGTAGGATTTACGCGGACGTCCAAGCGGATACATTCTCTGATGAAGATCTAGATAACTTCTCCGATGGCGTCGTGGAGTTCTGTAATAATGCCAAAAGCCTCGGTGCTCAGGCGGTTGATTTTGGGCAGAACGTAGCAGACGGACTAATTGAAGCCGGGCACGAAGTCGGGGATACGCTGCAACAGGGCGCCGATAAGGTCGCCGATGTAGGCCAAGATATCGTGGATACCGGCAAGGACACCGTCGGCAAAGCAACGAGCACAGTTTCCAAGGCGCTCGGGGGCGGAGGCTCCTCCGTGCCTTTGGTGAGCTTTGCCCCCTCCGCAACAAACTTTCACAATGCCGCTTCAGGCCTAAAGCAGATGGACTGTGAAGACGTCGGCAAACGTGTCAAAGAGCTCGGCGCTGCAAGATACGTTAAAGAAATTTACAACTGGGAAGGCATCACGTTGAAGCGCCACCATAAATGGTACGAAGCATGTACGCAGTTCAATCCTTAGTTGTCCTTCTTGGGGTTACAGCTGGTGCGGCCCTGGCAACGCAAAAGGGGGAATACACCCTTGTTCAAAACGCGGCCTCGGGGAAGCCCGCGATGGAGAACTTCTTCACCCCGGAAACTACCCTGCAAGGAAAGTTCGCCCGCTGCCGGGTGTCCGGGGATTTAGAGCGCCTAGACTTTGAAGAGGGGAGTAAATCGCTCACGGTCTTTCTAAAAGCGGGTGCGCAGATCTTGCGGCCAACAAAAACCGATCCGGCGCTGCTCAACCATGCCAAGTTACTTCTGCCTTTTTTCTCGCTTCCCGCAAAATCGTTAGCAACGCCCTTTGGAGATGTAGCGTTGATTTGGAATGAGAATCGCTTCTCCGCCGGAGTGAAACCGGCACGCGGAAAATTGCAGCTGAGGCAGATGAGTGGGGTGCTAGTGTCGGATTCTACCGGCCCTCGGAGAGTAGTTGCTCTTTTAGATTGGAAGAACACCGTTTTTGCGGGCGAGTTACAAATCTCTTTGAGCTTTCAGCCAGAGAGCCAGTCGCCATGTGAAGCCTTAGAAGGTTTGGTTCCAGAGCCATGGGCAGTGCAGTGGGACGAGAAAGTTGCCGCGAAGCAGCTGAAAGCGAAACATGGCAAGCCGGCAAAAGATCGTCTCGCACTCCAAGCCGCCTTCTCCCGCGCGGTGAAAGCCCAGGACCCCCGCGCGCTAGGGCGTAGCGCTTCTGCATTGCTAGCCGAGGGATCCACGGCTTCGCAACGCTTTGTAGCGGAACAGTTGGGAACGGCCCCTCTTTCGCCTGAGTTCAAAGAGCGTGTAGTCCGCGGCTTCTTTCAAGTTGTGGAAGGAGACGAAGAGACGGTCCTCAAGCTGGTTTCTTATTTTAAGAACTCCACAGAAACGGTCGGAGTCAAAGATGCCTTGCTGCTTGCGGCAAGCAGCCTGGCTAGTGTCTCGACTCCAGCAGCGAAAGCTAGCGTCGGAAATACGCTCGAAGAAACGGCCCTGCTCGCCATTAAAGACTCTTCTTCTCCCTTTGGGCAGATGGCTCTCTCAGCAGCAGAAAACTTGGGCCGCCCGCAGTCCGATGCGGCACTCAAGGCCCTTTTGAATCACCCCACCAAAGAGATCCAAGAAAAAGCGAAGGCACTGCTCACGAAGTCTTAATTTAAACGAGCAATGACTTGTTTGAGATCTTCCCACGCGATTTTTTTCGCGCCGGCGTTGCGGAGTAAGTAGGCCGGTTGGTAGGTCGGCATCACAGGCACTTGTGCATTCCAAAACAAAGGTTGGAATTTTCCGCGGGTGTCGGAGAAGTCTGTGTTGGTGAATAGTTTTGTTGCGAGTGCGCCGAGAGTGACCACGGCCACGGGTGGGGACGCCGCCACTTGGTCGCGCAGACCGCATAGGCAAGCAGCATCGCCTTGCTGAGTGAGCCCCGCGACGTATACATCGTTTACCTGCAGGCCCATGGCTTCAATCATCTTGCTTAAAAGCGTTCCTGATTTTCCGGCGAGTAGAGAACTCTCTGCGCTTTGTTCTTTTTCCCCGAGTTCTCCAATGAAGATTAGGCGCGCCTGGGAGTTACCCTGACCATAGACACGCACTGGACTCTGCTGGCAGAGCGGGTTGCCACACGCGGCGGCAGGGGCTGCAGCCAGGGGTGGTTCGGTATGGGGCGACGCGTCTTCTGGGGCGTGCGTAGGGGCTGGCTCGGCTAGGGATTCGGTGGCCGGTGCACAAGGCCAAGCCTCCCAAAGCGGGAACTCGATCCCAAAACCCTTCCAAAGCTGCTGGTATTCGCGGCTTAGAAAGCGAATTTGTTTGTCATCCAAAGTAGCGCCCCTTTTACTAGGGGGACACTATGCGCCCATCCTGTTTACGGCAACCGCGAAACACCGCGTTCTACCTCTGTCTAGCGCTCGTATTGAGCTGCGTGAGCCGCACAACTCCGGAAGGCCGAGTCGCCCAAAGCTTAGCCGTAGCTGCCGATACGGAATTTATCTTTAATACTTCGCCAGCAAACCAGTTCACGTTTGCGATGGTGGGCGATCTGCACATTGGCCAAGCGGAGACATCGCGCCTCGGGCGGATCCTGGATGCCGCTGCGGGTGAGGGGGCGGAGTTTATTCTTTTTCTCGGAGATATTGTCGACGCGGGCAAGCGCGACGACGTCGCGGCTTTCCACCAAGAGATTGCGAACCGCGGTTGGACCGGTAAGACTTTTTCCGTCGCCGGGAATCACGATATCTTCGAAGACGGTTGGGATAATTACCGCGAGCTGACGGGGCCAAGCACCTACACCTTCAAGGCGGGCAATTCCCGCTTTATCGCGCTCGATACGGCAGACGCGACTCTTGGCGAAGCGCAGATTAATTGGCTGCGCCAGACGATAGACAGCGCGGCCGAGGATAATATTTTTCTCTTCAGCCACTACTTGCCCGTGATCCCGGGGCAGAGCACCTATCTTAAGCTGGCGAGTGAGACGGAGTCTCTGCGCTTAATGGCGCTTGCCACCCAGAAGGGCGTGCGCGGGTGGTTTGGGGCGCACTACCATAGCTACATGCAGGCCAAGATTGCGGGCGTGGACTATGTGGTGGCGGGTGGGGGTGGTGGCCGGCGGATGTTGCCGACAAATGCCTTTTTCTTTGTGCGGGCCGATGTGTCGGATACCACGGTCACTTACACTCTAAAACCCATCCCCTAGAGAGTATTCAAAACTGGCGCCGCCCACCCATGCTTCCGGGAGACCAAAACCGAGCAGTGATTGGTAGCGAGCGTAGAGAGCCGCCCGCCATTCTTTACCAGGGGTATAGGTCCCCCGGACTTCAACAAAGGGGTTGTTGGGGTATAAAACATCTACTTTTTCGATGGTGGCTAATTGAGTGCGGATCTCCCAAGCCGGCGAAACCACGATTCCCAGCCCGAGAGCAAAAGCGAAATTATGTTCTGTGAAAGAGGGTCCGAACAGAATGGGTAAGAGAGAGTTCTGCCCCACGAGATGCCGTCGGTAGTAGTAGCCTAAGCTGAAAAACGGTCGGACGAGGCCAAACCATTCGCCTTCTAGGTGGAGCGCGCCAAACAAGAACGAAGAAGCACTAGCTTCCTGCAAGCGATTGCGGTGGTTGAAACGCCCTTCTAGGCTTACCCAGCTTAGAGGCGAATAAAGACCCGCAGCAAAAACCTCCCAGCTTTGAGCGCTCAAGCTGTGTGCGATACGCGTGCCCCCGAAAAACTCCCAAGACTCTTCCTGCCAGTGATAGCCCAAGGTTTCTAAGACTTCATCGGGGCGAGAACCGACGGCGAGGTAGCGCGCGTCGAGGGAAAGGGATTCCGTTCCCCAGGCAGGCATAGAGAAAAGCGCTGCAAGGGCCAGGGCTCTAATTCGCATGGCGGACTTGGAAACCCTTTTGCGCAAGTGCGTGCAAGATCTCTTGGGTGTGCTCGCTGCCACGCGTTTCGATTTCGACTTCGATCTGCGCTTTTCCAAACCCAGCTTCGAGGCTCGCGCGTTGGTGGTAGACCTGCTGGATGTTCGCGCCACTTTGCGCGAAGACTTCCGTCACGGCGTTTAAGCCGCCGGGCCGGTCGACAATGGTAACGACTAAGCGGACCAGGCGGCCTTGTTCGACTAAGCCGCGGTTTAAAACCTGGCCGAAGGAGGGCAGGTCGATATTGCCGCCGCAAAGGATCACGGCGATTTTCTTCTCAGGAATCTTATTTTCGAGGATGGCGCTGACGGCGATGGCGCCGGAACCTTCCACGACCATTTTGGCTTTTTCGGCCAGAAGGGCAATCGCGTGGGCGATGGACTCTTCAGAAAGTCCCAATACTTCGTCTACGCAGCTCAAAATATTCTGCAACATCGTGGGATCCATCTTTTTGGTAGCGATGGTGTCCGCGAGAGTGATCTGTACGGGCTCTTCGATTACTTTCTTTTGAGCAAACGACGAGGCGACGGTTGGCGCGTTGAGTGCAGTGATGCCGTAAACTTTGATCTCAGGCCGCAGGGCCTTGATAACACTAGCGCAGCCGGAGATGAGGCCTCCACCGCCAATTGCAATCGCCACGGCTTCGATGTCTTGGAAGAGTGGATCTTCGACTAGTTCCAAACCTATCGTGCCCTGACCCGCCATTACAAACGGATCGCGGAAGGGGTGGATTAGCACATTGCCTTTTTCCTTGGCGATGGTCTGCGCTTTTTGGAAAGATTCATCGACGACTTTGCCATGCAATTCGACGGTGGCTCCCCAATCCAATGTGTTTTTAATCTTCACTGGCGGAGTAATCGTCGGCATTACGATGGTGGCGCGGATGCCGAGTTCTTTGCAAATGGCCGCGACGCCTTGCGCGTGGTTGCCTGCGGAGGCGGCCACAACACCATTGCGTTTCGCCTGCTCGAGGTTTTCGAGAATGCAGTTGGTGGCTCCGCGCATCTTAAAAGATCCCGTGCGCTGAAAGAGCTCGCACTTCATCAGGACCTTTCGGCCATCCTTAGAAAGGGCGTCTAGTGGGATGAGCGGCGTGGCTCGGACATAAGGCGCAATGCGTGCGCGGGCTTCTCGGATCGCATCTAATGATACAGGCAGTTTATCGGCCACAGCTTCCCCCTAGCCCAACGAGTCTAACTGGGAGCTGGCCAGAAGGCGAGGGGGAGCTTGAGGGAACTCTAGAGGCGGATGCCGCCCGTGAAGCCGCTAAAGGGGGACAGGATTTTACCCCAGACGCCGGGTCCCCAGGTGAGGGCGCCGTAGCCATCGTGGATTTCCACTTGGTGGGCGTTAGAGCCGTTCATGGCGCCTGCAACCGCGTCCCAGTAACCATCGGCGTTGAGATCGACGCTAGCCATGGATAACCCGGTCGGAATCGCGGGCATCATAGGAAGCTGGATGAGCAAGGCGCCCATCGCAGCGCCGCTGAAAACGCGGACGGCTTTGGCGCCACCCGTGCTCCCGGCCTGGAAGCCTGCAATCAAGTCGAAGGAACCATCGTGGTTGAAATCGCCGAGTGCAAGATCTACGGGCACGCTCGATGTGCTATCGGCAGTAGCCGATAGGATCGAAGTCGGTACTTGCTGGTTCACTTCATTCGCTTTGCGGCTATCTACAATGCTTTTGCCACTGAAGCCTTGGAACGCCGATGAGTTACAGAATGACACGACGACATCGCCATAGCTGTCGGAGTTCATATCGGCAACACCAATGCTCGCTATCCCGGATCGTGTCGCCATAGGAACTTCAAAATCAACCAAGACCTTGGTGGGGTTCGCTCCGTCGAGCACACGCACACGCGGGATGGAAGCACCGCAGCCGCTGGCGACTGCGATATCTACCATGCCGTCGCCGCTGACATCGCCCACGGCAAGCGCCATGTTGTCACCGTCCGCGCCTAGGCCGGAGGTCGTTTCAAAAAGAACCGTGGGAAAAGCCTTGTCGCTGCTCCAAGTAGAAACAGTTCCTTTAAAGCCGCGGATCATTTGGTTCGCCCCAGGGCCAGAACCGACCACGTAGTCAGAAACTCCATCTGCATCGATATCGCCCACTGCGACGCGCAATCCCCCGCGGAAGGAGCTGCCGAAGGCGCTAAACTTCTCGATCAACGTGAGGTTGATGCCTTTGTAAACCTGCACTTCCATCGGGTTGATTTGTACGGTGTCAGCGCCTTTGGCGACGGCGAATTCGTCATTAGGCAAAGAGATGTTCTCCGAATTCCTGGGGACCATGATCCTCATCATCTTCGGAGCCGGAAGCGTGGC
>JAIEOG010000307.1 GCA_019750655.1 bacterium | reverse complement strand
GCGTGGAAGAGCGCCTGGCTTTCGGGGACTTCTTTCCAACCGGGCGATTCGGGGTCGCCGCAAATGAGTTTTTTCTCGGTGTCCGTGAAGCCGGGATCGTGGGGACCGACCAGGGCTCGGCCAGGGCAAAGCTCGACCCGAACCTCACCAGCTGAGGCTGTCTGGAACAGCAGGAATATCAAGCCTGTAATCCAAAACATGGGGGGTGGTTTTTAGCACAAACCGGTGTCCTTTTGGGGGTGAAACAGGTATGAAAGGGGCCCCATATGATTAGTACTGAGAATCTTACGCTTAATTTCGGTGGCCGACGCCTGTTTGAAGACGTGAGCCTGAAGTTCACCCCGGGAAATTGCTATGGCGTCATCGGCGCCAACGGTGCTGGTAAGTCCACGTTTTTAAAGATTTTAGCCGGCCAGATCAGCCCCGATACCGGCTCGGTGAGCATCACCCCTAATGAGCGGCTCGCGTACCTCAAGCAGAACCACTTCGAGTACGACGATTGCGAAGTCTTAAAGACCGTCATTATGGGTAACCCCGAGCTCTATGCGGTGGCCAAAGAGCGGGACGAGCTTTACGCGAAAGACGACTTTACCGATGCCGATGGCGACCGTGCTTCTGACCTCGAGGAAAAATACGGCGACCTAGGCGGTTGGGATGCAGATTCCAATGCAGGTATTTTGCTCGCTGGTTTGGGAATCGGAACTGAGTACCACACGCGCAAAGTGCGCGAACTGACCGGCGCTGAAAAAGTGAAAGTGCTTTTGGCGCAAGCGCTCTTCGGCGACCCGCATATCCTTTTGCTCGACGAACCTACGAACCATTTGGACGTGCGCGCGATCCGTTGGCTCGAAGAGTTTTTGTTGGAATGCGAGCAGACGGTCATTGTGGTTTCACATGATCGCCACTTCCTGAACCAAGTTTGCACGCACACGGTGGATATCGATTTTAAGAAAATCCAGATTTACACCGGCAACTACGATTTCTGGTACGAGTCGAGTCAGTTGAAGCAGCGTATGCTCGCTGAGAAAACGCGTAAGGCTGAAGAGAAAGCCGTCGAGCTCAAAAACTTTATCGCGCGGTTTAGTGCGAATGCTTCTAAGTCTCGCCAAGCGACATCGCGCAAGAAGCAACTCGAGAAGCTAACGCTCGACGATATTGCACCTTCTTCTCGGCAGTATCCCGGCATTTTATTTAAGCCGAATCGCGAAGCAGGCGATCAGCTTTTGAAGGTGCGCGGTATCACTAAGACCATCGATGGCCAAAAGGTCTTGGATAATATTAGTTTCGAAGTCCAGAAGGGCGACAAGATCGCTTTCGTGGGCTCTCACGAGATCAGCCGCACTACTTTATTCAAAATCATTTCCGGCGAACTTGCGCCGGATAGCGGCGAATATGTCTGGGGTATCACAACCTCGCAGGCCTATATGCCTAAGGACAATGCGGAGTACTTTGAACAGAAGGAAATCAATCTAGTCGACTGGCTGCGCCAATTCTCCGAAGAGCAGAGCGAAACGTTCTTGCGGGGTTTCTTGGGCCGGATGCTTTTCTCGGGCGAAGAGACGCAAAAGAAAGTCGGCGTACTTTCCGGAGGCGAGCGCGTCCGTTGCATGCTCGCCCGTATCATGCTCACTGGCGCCAATGTCCTTATCCTCGACGAGCCGACGAACCATTTGGATTTGGAGTCGATTACGTCGCTTAACAACAGCCTAATCCGATTCCCGGGCACAGTGTTGTTCGCGTCGCACGACCAGCAGTTCAACCAAACACTCGCGAACCGAGTGATTGAACTCAGCCCGAGTAAGGTCGCGGATTTTCGAAACTCTTACGAGGAATACCAGGCCAGTACGTCGGCGTAACTTGAGAGGAATTAGGCCTTTTAAAATAGCGATCAGTCCCCTATATTCACAAACCTCCCGAGCGGCCAGTCAAACTGGCCACAGAGCCGATGCAGAAAGGCCAACGATTTTCAGTTGGCCCAAAGGGAGCGCAGCGACCGTCTAATGGCCGCCAAGCGCGACATGTAACGGCAAGGAGTGCGCTTAGCAGCGCAGACATTTCAGAGTGGGTCCGTAGCTCAGTTGGTTAGAGCGCTACGTTGACATCGTAGAGGTCTCCAGTTCGACCCTGGACGGACCCACCATCTCTGCTTAAGTTTAAACTTAAATTTAAGTTTAAGTTTAAGTTTAATCTCCGACGGCTTCCGAAACAGCGAACGACAAGCCTTTCGCCTCAAGCGCTTTCTTTATCGTGAGTATCTTGCCTTTGATGAAGGTACTAATCGCTTCCGCTTTGGCTTCGGTGAGTTTGGTGAGGTCACCTATCGTGATTATCCCTGCAGCCAGCAGGTCGTGATCGATCTGCCCTTGGAGCCGTAGCCATAGGATAGATTCTTGCTTCCACTGGTCAGCGGTGGGCGTTTCACGCATAAACGCGGGCCGATCGCTTTGTGGGAAGGTCTCTGCAGCAGCTTCTATATCGGTTAGAAGCCCGCGATCGAGCGCCAAGATGTAGTACGCTTTTTGCCGATCGATGGCCGCAAAGTCGGCTGGAGTAACGACGCCCAGACGGCGCAGGCGCCCCATCAAAATACGATCGAGCGATCCAAAAGCTAGTACGGCTGGCGAAACTTCTGGCTCCGCCTCCGCAGGAGCGGGCGAAGCGTACCCCAAGAGTTGCAAGCGCCCCGCTACCCAACCCGGGAACTCATCGCCCCCGTAGCGCACATTCTTCAATCTTCCCGCATCCAAACGCGCCAAATCATCGACGGTGGTAATTCCCATCTGCAGCAGGCTTTCCATCGGGCGATTCGGCAGCGCGAGAACGGAAATCGACAACGCCCCTTTCGCCTCTGTCGACAACGCATCCAAGGCTTCTAGCGGGATGTTGAGATTATCGGCTCGAAAATCATTAATGACCGTTTGCATTTCGGTGATGGCTAGCTGAGGCAACGCATTGAGGGTTTCAGCTACCTCGCCTTGGCGGGCTTGGATCTGGTCTAGCGTCTTGATGCCCTTCGCTTTAGCGGTACGCAGGGCAAGATCTACCATCACGCCCGATAGACGCATTTCCCAAGGTTTTTCCCAATGCTTGACTATACGATCTACCGCCGCCGCCACCTTCCCCTGAAACCTTGTTTCTGCTTGAGAAACCGCTTCCAAATCGAGGCTCACAAGTCTGTTCACTCCCACACTACCGTAGAAGGCCATGGTCTCGCCTGAGTGCTCGCCAAAGCTCAAGATCAAGTAAGTCTGAGAGCTAATGGAAAGTTTTTTCCAAACGATGCACCCTGGAACACCGGTTGCACCCTTGGAGTCTCTGCGAAGCGAAAGATCAATGCCGATAAAGTACTGGCACTCACTCAGCTGCTGGGGGCAGGTAAAGGCTGGGCTGAGGTGCGAGATTCCCGCGAAAGCAGGGAGGCTGAATAACAGGGTCCAAAGCGTCTTTTTCATGGCCCAGGGCTATACTACATCTGCCCATGATTCCGGGAGAAATTCACCGAATTAGGCTAAACTCACCGCATGATCGACCACACCGGCCTCAACGTAACGGATCCCTCAAAAAGCAGAGACTTCTACGAGAAGGCACTCGCACCCATCGGCTACAAAGTGCTGATGGTGATCCCGACCGAGTACACCGAGGGCAAAGTCGTGCTGGGGCTTGGAGTCGCCCCCAAGCCCGACTTTTGGATGAACGAAGGCAAAGTGAATCAGCCGCGGATGCACATCGCTTTCCGCGCGGAGCATCACAAGCAGGTGGACGAGTTTTATAAAGCTGCACTCGCAGCGGGTGGCCGAGACAATGGGGCCCCCGGCCCGCGGCCGCATTACCACAAAGACTACTACGGCGCTTTCGTGCTCGATCCCGATGGGCACAATATCGAAGTCGTTTGCCACGATCCTGTTTAGGGTGCCGTGGGTTTTCTTTGGGTTTTAGCTACTTACGTTCCAGTTCTTGTTTTAATTTTTCCCTTGGAATAGATTCCGGCACCTTTTGGAGCTGGAGGACTTGTCATGAAACTAAGCGCTTTGTTTTTGTTTGGGCTGTTGGCGTCGGGACCGAACGTGCGTGCGGCCGAATATACAACGGTATCTCCTCAAAACCTTTTCCGTGTCCTTCTCAAGCAAGCGAAACTCGTCAAAATAGAAAATGATTCCGAAACCGGTAATGACTATGTGGTGCTCCACTTTAACTCCGTGAAAACGGAGGGGACTGGTGCGGTTGGAGTTGCAAGCAAACCAGAGGGGCGGAATTCGCGGGTTGAGTTCTTTACCCAGAAGGTTGCGGGAAGCCTGATCAGTTATGGCACTATGACTTCCGAAGTGATTGAGTACCATTGGTATCCCCCGTACATCGGAGAACATAATCCCCGCCTATTTTTCGAAGAGCATCCCACATGGGAGGATGCAAAGACACTTGCTGTTGATGTGGAGATTGACTCCGTCATCAAAAATAATCGCCAAGTTCGGCTCATCAAAAAAGCTTGGTTCACAGAATTACTAGAACGCTGAGGCCAACCGCTCTTCGGCTCGCAAGCGCTATAACGCGCAGCTACTCGACACTGTCTTCCGGGTTAGGCAATCATTCTCCCAAAAAGGGGGACGAATGCTTCGTTGGGGGATGTTGCTTGGTTCTGTTTTTACGTCGGTAGCGGCTGCGGTTCCGCAGGCGCAATGGTTCAAAACGTACGGATGTGTGGAGTCCATCGATAAGGTTTCGATCGCACAGCAGGAGCCATGGGGTGTCGATGCGCTGCCCTGGGAGCCTGATGCTACCAAAACACTGGTGCTTCAAGTCGATGCCACTCTAGAAGGTTACGAACCGGGGTTTGCGGCGAATATCTCCTCACGGGTAGTGGGAGATCCCGATCGCTTTCAGAAAGATGTCACCTGGAACTTGGAGTTGGGCGGTATTTTCGCCGAGGGAAATCGCTCCATGTTAGGAATGCCAGTCGCTATTTTTGAGCACGAACCCATTAAGTTTCTCATTCCGGTTACGGATGGTGGGCTAAACAAGTTCACGAGTATGGAACGGTTGCTCACGGTGCGCTTTCCCGGATGCTACGATCGCAATACACAAACGACATCGGACTTGCTGGTGCAAGTGAAGCATCTGCAGAGCAAGAACCAGGCGACTCTGTTGCCCGTCGGCAAAGTGCTTCGCCAGCCGTAAGTGCTGAACGCCTGTGGCGGGTGACGGTTCTGGTCTCTCTGTCCAGCGGTTCGCCATGGGGAGCCTTGAAAAACCCCATGGTTTCGAGGGATTTACCGGGTATTCCCCTTGCATTCTCCTCGCGCCGGGAGAGTGTGTGTGCGCTCGTTCGTTTGGATTCTAGCTTTTAGTTTTTCGCTGGCTGCGTGCGGGAAGCTCCTTTGGAGCGATGCCGAGATCCAGCAGCAGAGTGACCAGTGCGAGTTAGGATTGGCCGCTTCCTCCCCCGCGGGTCAGGCGCGTGCGAAGCGCTATTGCCTCTGCGTGTACCGAGCCGCAGCGGCTCGTTGGACCTACCAGGATTACCTGACACGCCAAACGGAGTGCGAAGCGGAGCTCGATAAATCCGTGGACAGCACATGCCTTGCGGAGGCGCAATGAAACGTTGGGCGTTGGTTCTCTTGCTGTTGTGTGGATTGTCTTTAGAAGCGGCAGTAGATCTCAAGGTCCCTGGAGCGACCTTTTACGAAGTAATCGGTGTGTCTGAAGACGCGACCACGGAGGAAATCAAAGCAGCTTATGCTGCACATGCGAATAAGTTTTTCAACTTCCAAGCCGACGCAAAACTCGTTGAGAATTTCAAGCTCCTCAAGTTCGCCAGAGACTTTCTTACAGACTCTGAGCGCCGGGTTTTCTACGATTCGATTCTGTTTCGTGTTCGGGAGTCAAAGCTTGCTTTCCCGGATGCCGATATTCAACGGCAGTATTTCTCGAACTTTTTCGGGCCTGCATTCCGCAAGAAGTTAACGGGTAAGGATCTGAACCAGCAGTTCAGTGCTTATTGGCACGCCACTCCCATTGGGGCACTCACCCCTACAGAAAATCTCATTCCGGTCTCGGAAAAAATTCTCTCAGCGGAGGAAAAAGAGGCCGAGAAAGCTAAGGCCGCGGCACCCGCATCTGCTGGGCCAAAGCTCGCAGAGCACACCGCAGAGCCACACAAGGCCGCAGAGGTAGGTAAAGATTGCCCTTCAAGGATCAGCCGCATCAAGCCTTTCCGGACGTTAGTGGCAGCGGCAGCGGCCGCGTCTCTCATCCTCGTTCCAGGTCCCATTTCCGAGCCCGTGCAAAAGGTTCAGAGCCCGGCCGTAACCGCCCCCGTCGCTAGCGACATCAAACTGCCTAAGGCACCGCCGGCCACCAAAGAATCCCCTTCCTTCGCACGTGGCAAAAAAGCCAAGAGCCGATTGGGTCTTTAAGTGCCTGGTTTCGACAGCCGGTCGGCGTTTACTGCGTCGATGAGCTGTTGAACGGATTGTTTCGAATATTGGATAACAGCTTTTTCGTCGTGGTGGAGCTCGTACTGCTTTTCCAGGACATCCTGGTCGTGGGCGCGGAATCGCGTGATGATCGCGCGGGCTACTTCTGGTGGAGTATTCATGTCCAGTAGCAAGCCCTCGGCGAGTTCCATGCTGGAGGCGATCGTCTCGCGCCAGATGTGCGTGACGCCGAGATCTTTTAATTCATAGACATGCTGTCGGTTCCGAGCGCGCGCAAAGATCTTCAAGTGGGGAAAGTGTTCCTTCGCGACAGCGGCTGCTTTGACAGAAGCAGCGACGTCATCGATGGCGAGGACTAGGTACTTTGCTTGAGAAGCCCCTGCGGCTTGCAGTAGATCGCGCCGAGTGGCGTCTCCGTAAAATACTTTGGTGCCGAATTTCCGCACGACGTTGACCTGTTCGGCGTCGCTCTCTAGCGTCGTGAAGCCGATGTTTTGCAAGCGAAGGATACGAGCCACCATTTGTCCCACGCGGCCGAAGCCAGCGAGTATTACCGGGTTAAGCTCGCTGACAATCGTGTCATAGGCCGCCGTGGGTGGGCGGAACAAAGGCGTGAAAAGGTATTCATCCAAGAGGCCGATAAAAGGCGTTGCGATCATCGATGCGATAACGACCACGGTAATTAGCGCAGCATCCGTAGGGTTTAGCAGGCCATTCATCGTTGCTACGCCCAGAAGCACGAAGGCGAATTCTCCCCCTTGCGGAAGGGCCGAAGCCACTTGCCGAGCTGCATGGGACGAGAGCTTCGCCCAGCGTCCCAAAAAGAAGATCACGAGATACTTCACAACAAGCAGCAAAAGGATCGAAAGCACGATCGTCGAAGGTTTCTGTGCGACGAGGCCATAATCGACCGACGTGCCCACGGAGATAAAGAAAAGTCCGAGCAGCAGGCCCTTAAAGGGTTCGATGTCGGCTTCAATACGGTGGCGGTATTCTGAATCCGAAAGCACTACGCCTGTGAGAAAGCCGCCCAAGGCGGCCGAGAGCCCGATGGATTCCATCAGCAAGGCAACGCCCAAGACTAGGAGCAAAGCCGCTGCGAGGAATACTTCACGCGTATCGGCGGTACCGACGCGGTAAAAATAGGGCCGAATGAGGAATCTGCCGCCTAAGATAAGACCCGCCACAGCGCCCACGGCCTTCGAAAGAGCGCCCCAGGAAAAGGCTGTGTCTTCGGTCGTTCCCAGCACAGGCAAAAGCGCCAACACGGGGATGGTGATGAGATCCTGGAAAAGCAAAATGGCAAAAGAAGCCCGGCCGAAGGCCGTATTGAGCTGCTGCCGCTCGCCCAGGAGCTGTAAAGCCAAAGCCGTAGAAGAAAGCGAAAGACTGAAACCGACGATAAAGCTCGTCGTCCACGAGAGTTCAAAACTCCAGGCGATAAAGGCCAGTAGCAGTGTGGTGATGGCGACTTGAGCGCCGCCCAATCCGAAAACCGCATAGCGCATGTTCCATAATCGGCTTGGGCGCAATTCGAGTCCGATAAGGAAAAGCAGCAGGACCACGCCAAACTCGGCGAGGTGCAGCGTGTGGGATGGGTCTTTTATAAACCCGAGTGCCCAAGGTCCGAGCAGGGAGCCCGCGGCCAGATAGCCGAGAACCGCCCCTAGGCGAAGGCGTTTGAAAAGAGGGACAGCGACAACCGCTGCGGCCAGGTAAACAGCCGTATCAAAGCTCCAAGAATTTTCCATCTGGCGTAAAAACTACGGCGCTTGCCGTTCGACGTAAATGTAAAACTGCGGCAACGTCTCGCAGAGGTTGGCTACCGGAGGTTGGTTGTAATTCATTACGCAAATCTGCGAACCATCTACTGCGGTGATTTCGGTGTAGTCCTTAGGATCTGTTTCGCAATAGAACGGCGCATAGATACGAGCGCAGGCCGGGGTGAGTGCCGCGATCTTAGCGTACACGCCCGTGTAAGAACCCGGGAAGCTTTCGCAAGCCGACGCATTCAGGCCTTTGTAATTGCGGATGCAAACCGGATCGTCCGCGAAGGCTGATGCGCTGAGTAAAGCTAGGGTTAAAAGGCGTACTAAGGTCGAACCCATGATCCCCTCCCCAAGTTGAAAATAGAATACTACGCTCGTCTTTATCTGGGGAGCCCTACTTCACAAGTTCCAAGCAGGCGACAGCTTCGGCGGCAGGTATCTTAAGCGGATTTCCGTCGGTGTTCGCACCGCGTCCAAAATAAAGCGCTTCGCTAGCATCCTGCGGTGAGCAGGCTTTCCACCCGCTTGGGGTGTACTGGAAGAAGTTTTGGCTGTGCATCTGGGGGTGGAACTCGGAAACCATTTTGTCGACGGCTTGGAGATCGAAAACCTGCAGCCATCCGTGTTGGGCGGCTTTTCCAAACGGGAAAGAGAGCAGTAGTGTGCCGCCCGGGCGCAAGAGATTGCGAAGTTCGGCTAGGAATGCCAAGTAGTCTCCCGAGCGAGATTCTTTTTTCGCCGGGTCGATCGTGTAAACCGAGTTATCCAACCCCACATGTTCAATGGTCGATAGGCAAACAATCCAATCGAAGTAGTCGGAGCGGAAGCAGGGGCGTCTCAAGTCTTCGTAAGTGTAGGAGACCCCTCGCCACCAAAAGCTCTGAGTTTCGGGTGCGAGCGTGGAAATGAACACGCGCTTGTTTGCGAGGTTTGGCTGGCGGAGAAGGTAGTCCCAGTTTAAGACACTGCCGGCATCCAGAAGTTTGCCAGGTGTATTGGGAAGCCGGGAAATCGCCCAGGGATATTCGATAATGCGCTCGTCTAGACCGATGCCAAAACCTCTGGGCAAGCGGTGCACAGAAAAGCTCGGGTCGCGCAATGCTGCGAGTACTTCCTTCTCTCGTCGGACGCGGTAACCACGCCCGGTCCCTTGGGAGCGTTCGGCGCGGTAGGCTCCATAGGCCAGGGCATTCAGTACGCGTTCGAGTACATTGCGCGCTTTGCCATAAAAGCGATCCCACCCGTGCACGAGCTGGGCGAGAAGCTCTACAAACTGGCTCACGCCGGTTGTCCTTGCAGATTAAGCCCGAAGAATCCCGCCGCTTCACGGACGTCTCCGATTTGAGCGAGTGCCGTGTTCAAGCATGAGTGAGCGGCCGCTTTGTCTCCCAGAGCTTCGAGGAATGCGGCGAGCAGAAGACGGCTTTTCCAAGCAGTTGCTGCGGGCAGATGGGCATAGTCCCTCAGGTAAACGGCGTTCGCCCAATAGAGGCGCCCTGGTCCTTCTTGGCCGGGCCTCTCCGAATAGCTGCAAGTGTCTCGAAGCGCCCAAAGTGAGAAACCCTTTTCGCGCAGGAACGTATCGACTTCGGAGAAGATGGGTTGCCCTTTATAGAGAGGTGAGAACTCGACCTCAATCTCGCAACCCAGCGCTTGCTCTAGAACCTGAGTAGAGCCGCGCAAGATATCGAGTTCGGATCCTTGGGTGTCGAGTTTTAGAAAACTCACATCGGGGCGATCTTCGTGATTCCACCACTCATCTAAAGGGATGAGAGAAACCGACCGAGTCTCGACAGGTTCGATGACTTGAAGCTGTGGGAAACGTTTCGCCAGAGCCATATCTGGAGCATAGAGCGAAGAGCACGCAGGCTCGCGCGTGATGTAAAGCGTTCCTTCGCCGCGAGAAGCTCCCAGAGCATAGGGCAAGTAACGTTCGCGCCGGAGCGAGGTTGAGCTGGCGTTTAAGCGTTCGCATTCTTGTGGATCGGCTTCAAAGCCGACAACACTTGCGACTGGATCCAGGCGCCACCAAGCTTGGTTGTCTCCCCAGCGAGCGCCGACATTCAGAACCACCGTGCCGTATTGGCCCAGAATATCTGCGACCATATCTTTCACGGGAGTAGCAGAGATTTCCGGCTGTGTTTTATCGAGAATATTTTGTGCAGCGCGGATCCCGCGCGTAAGAAAACGCCGAAGAAGATTTTTTGTGAGCTGCATTGGTGTGGTGCTATCGTAACACCCGTGGCACCGAAACTAGAAGTGGCTTTTGACGCAAGCGTTCTGGGTTACGCACAGTATGGTGCGGCGGGTCGGACGGGTGTGTTTCGAGTGGCCGACGCTTTTGCGCGCGAACTCGCAAGGCACCCGGAATGCGCATTGTCCTTTTGCGGTGCGGAAAATTTTCGGATGTGGGCTTCAGCGTGTGATTACCTGCAGGACGAAGCGGCCTTCCGCAAATTTCCTCGGCTGCACTACAACAATCCAGCGCGCGTTTACCGTTTCTTAGGAAGGTTGTTCTACGAACTCGAAGGAGAACCACTCATTTCTTTGCCCGCCCGGGCTTACCGCAAGAGTTTAGGGATGGCATTGCGAGGCGTAGAGCGAAGCTTTCAGCCATTGCAGGCCACTGCTTTGGAGGGAAAACACATTTACCATTCCTCCTTCTTTGCGCTGCCGGAAGCCTCTCGCAGAGTGAAGGGGTTGCGCCGTTATCTAACGGTTTGTGACGTTATCAACCTCCGCCACCCTGAGTTTAACCCTTCGGGAAGCAAGTATTTTCAGCGAGTGATTGAGAGCCTTACGCCTGACGATTGGGCGATTGCGATCTCGGAAACCACGAAGCAGGAGCTTTGCGCTTACCGGCCCGATCTTGATCCGAATCGAGTTTTCGTTGTGCCGCTCGCGGCGTCGAATCTCTTTCAGCCAGCGACAGATCGGTCGATTGCTTTTATGCGGGCGCACCAAGAGTTGGGCGAGCGACCGTATTTTCTATCTGTCTGCACGGTTGATCGGCGTAAGAACCTGGAAGGTCTGGTGAAGGCTTTCGCACTTTGGGTCAAGGAAACCGGAAATACGGACACCGACCTGGTTCTTTGCGGAGCGCATGGAGATTCTACCAACCAAGTTCGCGAACAGATCGTATCGAATGGTTTGGAACGCAAACGCGTGAAGCTCCCGGGCTATGTCCCGGATGTGGAGCTACCAGCCCTGTATGCAGGGGCTCTGGCTTTTGTTTACGTTTCTTTTCACGAGGGGTTTGGGCTGCCGGTGTTGGAAGCCATGCAGTGTGGAGCTCCGGTGATCACCTCGGACTCCGGCGCGCTCGCCGAAGTCGCGCAAGGGGCAGCTCTTGGTGTGCAAGTGAGAGACCCGCGCTCGATTGCAGAGGGGCTGGAAAAAATCCGCAACTCCGAGGTGCGCGCACGTTGCGCGCAGGCGAGCTTGGCGCGGGCGGCAGAATTTAGCTGGCAGCGCTCCGCAGATCTGCTGCTGAGGGCTTACAAAGCTTCTGAATGAATGGCGTAGTCGGCCTCTAGCCGTTCAATGGCTGCCTTGATCTGCGCATCACTCAAACCATCCGTGCCGCCGGTCATGGTCGCCAGCATTTCTGCAGACGGAATACGGTTTAGCAATACGTGAGGTTTGTACGCGCCGGTGGTGGTGGGAGTGTGTCCCCACTGCTTGGTGAGGTTGGTGCTATAACTCACTAGTTCATCAAAACTGATAAACCCATCCTGAACACCATCGATATAACCATCCGATTTTCCCGAGATGGCCTTCCAAACGGAATACCCAAAGGCACTACCCGCGCTGCCATACGGCCCTGGTTCATCGGGATCGGTGCCCGGACCAAGTTTGGATTCTTCGTCGTTCCTTGTAGACGCTAAGACCAACAAAGATCGGCCTTGCTGCGGGTAATCTTGCCATCGGCTCTTTGCAGCATTGAAGCTATCGACGAGGTTTCCCGAGTAGCAGGCCATCATGATGATGACAGTTTCCCGAGCGGGAAGGCTTAAGGCGTTGTCGCGGATTTCTTTATAGCTCAATCCAATCCCTAGCCCTGTCGTCATGCCGTGGCCGCTGGAGTACTGCAGAAACATATCCTCGGGTCGCATTTTGGATTGCAGTCCAGACCACGCGCTACGAATGGCGCTCGCCGTCGCTTTAGAGGGGCCGATGTATTGGTCGGGGAGGTAATTGCCACCCGCTTGGGCCGCGAAAACATTCTGCGTGTGCAAAACGTCGTACTTCACTTCGTTTTGCATGTTGGAAGGATCTTGGTAATCGGCAGCGCCCCATCCCAGGTAATATTTTTTGCCGGTGTAACTAGCTTCGGTCAGGGAGAGGACATTAAGGGTTGAAACGAGAATGGCATCTTGCAGAAAGCTATCCGCGTTTGCGGTGGCACTTGATTCGGTCTTGGATCGGCTGAAGCCGTGATAGACGGTCCCTTTGTTATTCAAGAAAAAATGGCTCACATAAAATGCACCCGATTGCAGCTGCCGAGAAGTGGCGGCCCGAGTCCAGGTGAGCCGGCCGAGTTTTGTCGAGACGGGGGCGGTTCTCACGGACGCCGTGGAAGCGAAGTAGGTCTGTATGCTGGTGTTTTCCAGGGGGCGCTTAAAGAACGCAATGGAGTCTTGGCCATTCTCGAAGATCAGCAGGTCAACTTCGCCGCTTGTGGCGCGCTGCGCAACAGACCAGCCGGCAGGGATTTTCAGCTCGAGTCGGCCGAGGGTTTCATAGTCGGCGCTTAGCGCGACGCATTGCGCTAGTAGCATGCAGAGTAGAATCCGCAGGCGAGGCATGGGGGCTCCGTTTTCGAGGAAGAAATAGAGCCTTCATTGTTTCATGAAATACCCGCCGAGCAAGGCGCAGAGCGCTGCTTCGGGGAAAAGAAGCGTTCGGAGAAGGTCTGTTTTCAGGTATACTGAACAGACCTACCCGGAGTTCCATTCCATGCGCATTGCGGTTTTACCACCCCGACGAGGGCCGTCAGGCGCCGTAGAGAACTATCTTTGGATTGCAGCGCTGCGCGCGCTTTTGCCCGAACACGATCTCATCCCGTGGGAACCATCGACCGACGTCTCCGCCGACTTCTATATCTTCCTAGGTAATCGCTTTCTCGAGCCAGATTTTGAGGCTCCGGCGTTATCGAAAGAGACTCCCGCCGTCGCTCTTGGTGTCAGCTTCCCGGATAAGTACTCCTGGACGGGCCCGCAGTCCGATCTGTTTCGCACCGTCGCAAAAGCTGGCGCTATCTGTGTTACTGACGAAGTGAGTTTGCGCCAGGCCAAGCTAGCAGCGCCGGCGTCTCGCTTGGCGATTGCGGCAAGCCCCGCGCTCTTTGCTTTCCAACCTGCATTCACAAACCGTGAAGCAGTTCCCGTTTTTTGCCCGGCACCGGCGGATCCGGGGTTTACTCCCCAACAATTAGAGCGCTTGAACCGTGCCTTCTTTGCAACGCTAAACCGTAAAGGGCGCGCTCTTTGTCTGCTGCACCAAGCGACGGATGCTTTTTCGGGTGCAGGGCCGGGTATGTCGACACTGTTCGAACCGGATCACCCGGCACTGCATGGGAAAGCGCTTGTCTCGGCAGCGGGGGTTGCGGGGTTTCATCTGCCGGCACTCTTCGCGGCAGCGGGTGCGGGCGTGCCTGCGGTGCTTCTGGGGAACAATCTCGTTTCTCGAGCGGCAGGGGAAGCCGCTGGAATTCCCTTCATTCAAATTACGACGAATACTCACCCCGCCGAACTCGAACACCGAGTGCAAGAGACCTTCCGCAAGTACCCTTGGGAAACATTCCAAACCAAGAGCCAGCGCCTCAAAGACAAACTCGTCGATACTTTGAAGGACTCGGGCCTCAAAGTGAAAGAACCCAAGCGCCGTGCGCCGATCCGTCTGGCGCCAAAGACGAAGCCCGACTTTTCCGTCGCGACCATTGCGGGGCGCGAAGACCTGCCCTCTCTTGCGGGCCTGGTAGAAAACCTCCGAGAGCAAATGCTCAGCGGTCTCTCGCTCTGCGTGCTCGCTCTGGATCGCCAAACGCAGGACGAAATCCAAAAACGCCTAGGCGGCGGAATTCAGATTTACTTAACCGAGCAGGTTTGCGTTCCAGGCACAATGCCTTTGCGCTCGCCTCGGATCCAGCGTGCCTTGTTGCTCCCGCGTTTTTTGCGAAAGGTCTTGGAGCGCGAGAACCGAACGCTCATCTACTGCGAACCGAGCATCGGTTTTTACGGGGATCCCACGCAGCTGCTCGAAGAACTAGAGAGTGGCCATACTTTGTTCTTCCCTCGGTGGTTAGACAGCGGGGCTTCGGCCACTCAGGCGGAGTTTGAAGCGGGCTTGCTTGCGGTTACTCCTGCGAGTGTGCCTCTGCTTCATTGGTGGGAAGAGTCCTTGGGTCGGAGTCTTGAGCGGTTTCCACACCTCAATGGCCGGAACGTGCCGGAATTTCTTCCTCTAGCACCGTATCTTTTCCCGGGTGCGCGCGTTTACCGCGGCAAAGATCAGTTAGTTTCCGCCGATAAACGTTGCACGTTGGGTGTGGAGCTTGGAGTTTGGGCGGAAGACGCGCCTTCTTTACATAGCGGCGCGCCGGTGCAGAGTTTTCTTTCGGAAAATCCCGTTTGCTATTTCTCCCGCCGCAAAACGGCCTGGGATCAGCTTTCCTTCATCTGGTCCGGTGGCCCGAATGCCCCGCGCGCTTTCTTGGAGCGTGTTTGGCGGCAGCAAAGCGCGGCGTGGACCGAATTGCGTGCAGCGCTCGGCCAGGCCGATCGGCTGGCAGACTATTTCCCGTGGGTTTCCGCGTTCTGGTTCCGCCGAGCTGCGTGCTGGATAGTCGGCCGGACCTTGCGCCATTTCTACGCGTCCTGTGTCAGCCGTTTCCATTGGGGCCGCAAACCCTTGGAAACCGCGGCCCCGCCTTGGGTCGAATGGGCCCAAGCGCAGCAGAAGTACCTCTTCGGCACCACAGCAGTCTCGGCTCATGGTTCAGACCGCCAGCTCTCACGTTCCGCTTAGTTAAATCTCTGAAATCACAAATCTAATCCGTTTTTCGACCTGGCTTTTCCCTCGGCCCGGTTCATTGCTTTCGCCGCACGAGTGTGTTACTCCCTTGGAACTTATGGCGAATCAGGAAGATCGGCCGACCGAAAAAGCTCCCCCAAGCAGCCAGCAGAAAAAGGGACGCGGAAAAATCCCTCCACTCTCTCCGAAAAGCGGCGTGTGGACCTGGGTATTGTTGGGAGTCGGCGTTTTACTTTTACTCTCGGTGATTGCGCGCCCAGAACTCAATGCGCGTCCCTTGAGCTACAGCGAATTCAAGGCCCGGATTGAAGCCGGGGAGATTAAACGCGTCGTCCTTTCCGACAATATTATTAAAGGCTACACAGAAACGGCTCCTGCGGTCGCTCCGACGCCGAGTGCCTCGTCCGCCTTCCGCGCACCGTCGCCTGTTTATTCGACCATCCGAGTGGAAGATCCGAAGTTCACCGAATTGCTCGATGGCAAAAAGGTGCAGTACGAAGCCGAGGATCCTTCGCTCAAGAATTTCTTCCTGCACTGGGTGCTCCCGTTCCTGCTTTTGTTGATGTTGTGGCGAGTGCTGTTCTCTCGCGCGTTCCGCATGGGCCCAGGCGCTGGGATTATGAGTTTTGGCAAAAACCGCGCACGCCTGGTTGTGGATGACTCCAAGAAGGTGACTTTCTCGGATGTCGCCGGCGTGGAAGAAGCTAAAGAAGAACTCTTAGAGATCATCGAGTTTCTAAAAACGCCTCAGAAGTTCCGCGCCATTGGCGGCAAGATCCCTAAGGGCATTCTTTTGGTTGGTCCCCCGGGGACAGGGAAAACGTTACTGGCCCGTGCCGTTGCTGGCGAAGCGGGTGTGCCATTCTTCTCGTTGAGTGGCTCAGAGTTTGTCGAAATGTTTGTGGGTGTGGGTGCGGCGCGTGTGCGTGACCTTTTCGCCCAAGCCGTGGACAAATCTCCCTGCATTATTTTTATCGACGAATTGGATGCCATCGGGAAGGTCCGCAGCGCGGTTTCTCCCATGGGTGGCCACGACGAACGCGAGCAAACATTGAACCAGTTGCTCGTGGAAATGGACGGCTTTGACACCCGCACGGGCGTGATCATCATGGCGGCGACGAACCGCCCTGAAACATTGGATCCAGCACTTCTACGTGCCGGCCGTTTCGATCGCCAAGTGTTGGTAGATCGCCCGGACATCAATGGCCGCGAAGCCATTCTCCGCATCCACGGCAAGAACGTGAAGGTGGATCCCAAGGTCGATTGGCGTACCGTCGCGGCACGCACGCCTGGGTTTGTTGGTGCTGATCTCGCCAACGTGGTGAACGAAGCCGCATTGCTTGCTGTGCGCAAAGGCAAGCAGCAGGTGGAGTTGAGCGAATTTGACGACGCTATCGATCGCGTGATTGCCGGCTTGCAAAAGAAAACTCGTCTAATCAACGAGAAAGAAAAGCGGATTGTGGCGCACCATGAAATGGGCCACGCTTTGGTCACGGTCTACACGCCGGGTACGGATCCGGTGCATAAGATCTCGGTTATCCCGCGCGGCTTCGGCGCCTTGGGTTTCACGATGAATCTTCCTAAGGAAGACCGCTACCTCATGACCAAGCAGGAGCTGCTGGCGCGCATCGATATCTTGTACGGCGGCCGCGTGGCGGAAGAAGTCGTGTTCAACGAGATTTCGACCGGCGCCTCCGATGACTTGCAGAAAGCAACCGACATCGCCAAGCGCATGGTCATGGAATACGGAATGAGTGACAACTGTGGCCCTCGCACCTTTGCTACGGAGCGCCCGTCGTTCCTGCAAGGCGGCGGGATGGGTTACAACAAAGAGTTTAGCGAAGCGACTGCCGAGCAGATCGACCGGGAAGTGAAGGCGATTCTGGATACGGCTTATGTGCGAGTGCGCAATATCGTCATTGCCCGTAAAGACATGTTGGTACGCTTTGCTGCAATCTTGTCGGAAAAAGAAGTGATTGAGGGTAAGGATCTCGAACTGATGATCGAGACTTACGATCGTACGGGGGGCCGCTTGGTTTTCCCTGAGACGACGGAAGCCGCGCCAGTGGTGGAAGCCACTGTCGCACCCGTAGATGCGCTCCCGGTGATCCCGGAATCGGACGCCGGCAAGGGTGCTCCCCTCGAGCAGTAGTACTTTTGTAAGGAGGCCAAATGGCAAACCCCAAGTCTAAACAATTCGATATCCGCACGTCGGATCGCTATGTGAAAAAAGGCATCGTCAGCCAAAAGGAATACGATGCGTACGTGAAAGCACTTCCTGACGAAGAAGGAAATGCTACCTGGGTTCAGATGGACCTGCACGAAACCGAAATCTCCGTGGACGACGACTCGTCCGACGATGATGAGGCGGTTTGAAAACTACGGAAAACTTCCCGATTGCCCGCGAGGCATTTCCTTATTTAGGCGTGCTGGTAGCCGCGGGCGCGGCATTGGCGGTGGGTGGGCTTTGGCAAGGAACCGTGGTTCTTGCGCTCCTCGCTGCTTACGTAGTTTTTTTCTTTCGTAACCCTGAGAGACAAATCCCTGGGGGCGTCGAACAAGTGGCGTGTCCGGCGGATGGCAAAGTCATCTTCGTTGGGCAAGCCACCGAAAAAGAGTTCCTCCAAGAAGAGCGCACGAAGATTAGTATCTTCATGTCGCTCTTTGACGTGCATATCAATCGAGTGCCTGTAGACGGCACGGTCGAAGGGTTAAAGTACCACCCGGGCCGTTATCTCGCTGCGTGGGACGATCGTTCCTGCGAAGAAAACGAACGAAATACTGTCTTGTTGCGCACCCAACGGGGTGAAACGATGGTGCTTGTCCAGATCGCAGGTCTCGTGGCCCGCCGGATCGTCTGTTACCCCCAGAAGGGGGCTTTTGTGACCAAAGGGCAGCGCTTGGGACTTATCCAATTTGGTTCGCGCGTAGACGTCTACCTACCGCCCGGGGCGAAGCCGCTGGTGCACTTGGGCGACCGAGTGAAGGGTGGCGAGACTCTGCTCGCAAAACTAGCGAGGGGTTAATGAAGCGCGATAGACACGCCTATATCCTAATCCTGCCCAGCCTCTTCACTACGGCGAATTTATTCTGCGGTTACTATTCCATTCTGCGTTCTATTCACGGCGATTTCGCCTTCGCCGGCCTTTTGATCATGGCGGCGGGTATTTGCGACACACTCGATGGCCGAGTAGCGCGCATGACCAAGACTCAAACCCGGTTTGGAATGGAATATGACTCCATCGCCGATGTGGTTTCGTTTGGGATGGCGCCGGCGCTTTTAGGGTACCTCTGGGGCTTGAAGGATTATGGCCGGGCAGGGGTTGCTGTTTGTTTCCTCTACGCGGCCTGTGGGGCTCTGCGTTTAGCCCGTTTTAATACGCTAGCGGCTTCCGCCGACCAGCCGCGCAGCTACTTCGTGGGACTGCCGTCCCCAGCTGCTGCCATTTCGATTAGCTCTTTGGCTATCGCCGGTGCGGATTTGGGTTGGACTCAGCCTGAGTGGGTGTTATTCCCGTGTTTAGTCGGGCTCGGCCTTTTGATGGTCAGCAATATCCGCTACCGCAGCTTTAAAGACTTTGATGTCCGCCACCGGCGGCGTTTCTTTTTATTGGTCTTTTTGATTGTGGGGTTGGCCTTTGTGATCTTAAAACCCGAGGTCGCAGTATTGGCCATTCTGTTCTATTACGTTCTATGGGGGCCGGTGCGTGAAGTTTCAGGCTATTTTAACCGGCGGTTGGAGCGGCGTAATCAGTCGGCGCTAGAGAGAGAGTAGATTTTGTTTACGAACCTGGAAAAAATCCAAACGGTGGCGCTTGTGGGGGCCACGGGACTTGTTGGTCAGGAATTCTTAGAAATCCTGGCGGAGCACAAGATTAAGTTCAACAAACTCCGCTTGTTGGCTTCTGAGGATTCGGCAGGCGATTGGTTGGAAGTCGGCGAATACAGTGCTCCTGTGGAGGCCCTGGGCCCGTCGAGCTTTGAAGGCGTGGATGTCGCTTTCTTTTCCGTTCCGGTCGACGTCACGCGCAAGTTTGTTCCGAAAGCTGTGGATGCCGGTGCGTTGGTTATCGACGATTCCAGCGCTTACCGCATGATCCCGGATGTCCCTTTGATCGTGCCTGAAGTAAACGGCGAGCGTCTACGGGGTTTCCGCGGCAAAGTTATTGCGAATCCAAATTGCACTGTCACGCCCCTGGCATTGAGCCTCAAGCCCTTGCAAGAACGCTATGGCTTGGAGCGTGTCGTAGTTTCGACTTACCAATCCGTCTCCGGCGCGGGCAAACGCGCTTATGACGAACTGGCACACCAAACAGCTTCTTTGCTCAATGGTGGCGAAGAACAGCCCTCCGTTTTTGCGCACCCGATTGCTTTTAATTGCCTACCACTCGTCGGTGATGTCGATGAGGACGGCGTTGCCGAAGAAGAGCGCAAACTAGAAAAAGAATTGAAAAAGATTTTGGAACTGCCGAATCTCGCCGTCTCGGCGAGCGCGGTGCGTGTGCCGACGTTTTACGGCCATGGCATGACCGTCAACGTGCAGCTCACTCAAGACTTCAACAGCATCGAAGAAGTGCGCGAACTCCTGGGAGCTTTTCCGGGAATAAAGGTACTCGACCAACCAAGCGGCCATATCTACCCGACCAACCGTGAGTCCTCTGGTAGTGACTCTACTTTTGTCGGGCGTTTGCGGAGAGACGAATCCATTCCGTCAGGGCTTAACTACTGGGTGATCACCGACAATCTGCGGAAGGGCGCAGCACTCAACGTGCTGCAATGCCTGGATGTCTTATATAAAGATCGGTGAACATCCGCTTATTGATTGAATACGACGGCGCGCCGTACTGCGGCTGGCAGCGGCAGCTCAATGGCCCGACCATTCAAGCCATTCTAGAAGACAAGCTTTCCGAAGTGACGGGCAAGAAAACGACCGTCTACGGTGCAAGCCGTACGGATAGCGGTGTGCACGCGCGCGGCCAAGTCGCTTGCTTCGACACGGAATACCCACTCCCTCCCGAACGTTGGCAGCGGTTGCTCAATTTCCACCTGCCTTACGACATCCGTATTTTGGAGTCGCGGGAAGTCCCTTTGGGCTGGAGCCCACAGAAGCTCGCGGTGGCGAAGGAGTACGAATACGTTATCTGCAATCGGCCGATGGCTTCTGCGTTGCAAAAACGCTGCTATTTCGTCCCTCAGAAGATCCACTGGGGGCGGGTGCGGGAGGCGCTGCCCCAGTTCTTAGGAACCCATGATTTTCGCGCCTTCCAAGGAGCTAAGGCTGAAGTGATCTCTACCGTACGCACCATCCATCGGCTCGACCTCCTGGAGCAGGGGGACGGTTTTTACGCTCTGCGCATTGTCGGGGACGGTTTTCTCAAGCAGATGGTCCGAGCTGTAGCAGGGACGCTAGTTGAGATTGGGCTCGGAAAGCGCGATATTGGGGATGTGGAGCGGATAGTCCGCAGCCTGGATAGAGATGAGGCCGGTCATACGGCCCCAGCTGCAGGATTAACGCTCTTACGCGTGTATTACCCGGGAGAGTAGTCCGTGGCCTATTTTGGCTGGAATCCTCTTAGAGAGCGCCCTCGGAGCAAGCTGCCCTGGTTTTTGCTGCTTGTCCTGCTCGTGCACGTTTGGATTCTGCGGCAGAACGCCGACTGGGTCCTGACTCCGGCGCGCACTGCGAAGCTCGCCCCCATTGAAATCGACAAGCTTTCAGATCTCCCCGTGGTGCAAACCGAGCGCCTGAAAAACTCCAAAAAGGGCAAAGCCGAATTTGCCGGAGAGTTTGACCAACATACCGATAAGCAAACGCGCAGCCCTCGCAGTGGAGACTTCCAAAGAGGGGGCGGCGGAAGCAGCAGTGCTCAAGATCACCTAGCGCAGCAAGCGCCAGAGCCCGAGGATTCTGTCGGCGAACCATCCACTCAGAGTCAGCGTTCGAGTTTGCGCGCTTTGATGGGTTTTTCTGCGACACCGAACAAGCTCCCGGACTCCATCGATCTGGGTGAAGCGACGGTGCTCAATACTCAGGAAGTCTCGTACGCCTCTTTTCTCAACCGCGTTTCAGAAGAGATTTACCAACCGTGGGTGCATTACGCGAACCAGGCCGTGGAAGAAATCTACCTCGTCGGTGGAAAACTCTCGCCGCAGGCGTACATCACGAAGATTGTTGTAAGCCTGAATGAAGACGGCGATGTCATCGCCATCCAAACTGCCAAGAGCAGTGGTGTCGAGGCGTTGGACAATGCGTCTCGCCAAGCTTTCTGGGATCAAGAAAACTTCCGCAATCCCCCTGTGCAGATGAAGGGGGCAGACGGCGTCTTCCGCTTTGGTTGTGACTTCCAATTTGAATGGCGCACGTCTTCGTTCCGCGTAGCGCCCTGGGCGATCTAACCCCGGAATGTATACCCACAAGGTTTGCCGTTACGCACAAGTTCTCGCTCTGCGATATCCGCAGGGGTGACGGGAAATTGCCTGCACACGGTCGGCCGCAATTCGTAAACACCACAGCGGCGAGTCGACTCAATCCAGTGAGGGCACCGGAAGAGCAGATTGCAGCTAGCGCCACAACCTGAGCAGCCCCCTTGGATCCCGTATTTCTTTTGGAGTTTTTCGGCAAGTCCCGGGACCATCGAGATGGCGATACGCCGGAATTTGCCGACGATGAGCTGCCGCCCTTCAGGGCTAGCGATGCCATCAGCGGAGAAGGTAACGCGGAGAAAAGGGAGCGTCCGCTCCCAAACATGCCAGACCTGAGTTGCCCAACGCATAGAACCCCCTAGTTAAGGAGTGGCGATGAGAGTGCTCTGACCGCCGTTTTTCTTCATGTCGTGCGACAAGATCTCTAAGAAGGCAACGAAGAGTGCTGCGATAATGGGTCCCAAGATAATGCCTGTGGGACCCAAGACCGAAACCGCACCAAAGGCGCTGACGAGTCCCAAGAGCGGGTGCATTTCACCGTGGCCTTTAAGCACCCAGGGACGAACGATATTGTCCGAAAAACCGATGAGGATGGCGCCTAGTGTCCCGACGACCGCCCAAACGATCGAGCTACTCACCGCTAGGTAGATAACGCCACCGACGGTGATGGGCATCACGCCAATCACTGGCACCATTCCCATGATGACGCCAATCGAACCCCAGAGCATGGGGTTTGGGATTCCCGTGATCGCAAAGACGACCCCGATTAAAAATCCCTGAGCGGCTGCAGACGCGAACATCCCCAAGACCACGCCACGGCATGTATTGGTGAAAGCGAAAAAGAGTTCACGGGACTTTTCCGGGGGAAGCGGAGAAATGGACCCGAGAAATCGCACCAACCGCTCGCCATCGAGAATGAAAAAATACACCGAGATAATCACAACGCAGAAGCCGAGCAACACGCCGGGAACTTGGCCTAGGAAGGAAGTCAGTGCTCCGGAAATGGCCTCGACGGCCTTTTGCCCTATGGTCAGACTTTGTTCCTGAAGCCACGCTTTATCGATGGGAATCCACTCGGGGATCCGGTGCACATAGCGAATTACCAACGGGTGTTCGCTGAGGTGGGAGAGTTCTTCCAGGGTCGGCAGCTTCACGCCCCGCAAGATCGAAATCAGGCGGTAGGCCATGTTGATGCAGACGAAAGTGAGAGGCGCCAGAATCCCGAGCGTCACCGCCGCGGTCATGGCGACGGCAGAAAGCGAGGGTGGCAGCCAACGGTTGAGTCGAGAGAACCCGGGCTGGCAAAGAATCGCAATCACCGCCGAAATCACGAGCGCGATGAGAAACGGCGCCATCGTGTAAAGAAACAACCCGGTGATAGTGAGGAACAAAGCGGCTTGGCCAATCGCCCGCCAGCGCGAATATTCATTCGACATCTAGCCACTATAGCTTGGGGGGAGGGTTTATGCTACTTCAGCCCCATGGGCGATCCCAGCCGCTACCCTATTGGTGTTTTCGACTCTGGCCTTGGTGGCCTCACCGTCCTACGCGCGCTCAAACAAGCTCTGCCGAGCGAGAGTTTTCTCTACCTGGGCGACGTCGCTCGCTTGCCCTACGGCACCAAGTCCCAAGCCGTAGTGCGGGAATACGTGCGCCAGTGCGTCGATTTCCTGGTGCCTCAACCCGTGAAAGCCGTCGTCATCGCCTGCAACACGGCAAGTGCGATGGCTTTGGAGAGTGTCGAAGCACCTGTGCCTGTTCTGGGGGTGGTGCGGCCGGGCGTGGAAGCTGGCTTGCGCGCAGCGCCTCGGCGCGCGGTGTTGGTTTTAGGAACGCACGCGACGGTAAAGAGCGAAGCGTATCTGCGGGCGTTTGCGGAAAAAGAACCCGGCTTGCGGGTGGAGCAGTTAGCGTGCCCTTTGCTCGTGCCTTTAGCGGAAGAAGGCTGGTTTGATCACCCGATC
>JAIEOG010000123.1 GCA_019750655.1 bacterium | reverse complement strand
AACCTGACTCGGGAATCGATTCTCCGTCAGGCAGGGGTCTCCGTGCTAGCGACGGCGAACCAAAACCCGAAGCTCGCATTGCAGTTGCTCCAGCAGTAAGCACTCTCTGAGGAAGTGGGCTTAGGCTTAATCACCTAAGCCAACCGACTCGCTCTTTTTCCGCTAGGGGTAGTGGGAAAAGGCCGGCTCCAGGTTCAGTGTCTCCCAGGGGGTATGGGAGCACTCGGGCATGAGTTCGAGCGGTGCTGAAACTGGGGACACATAGGCTCTGTAAAGGGAATGCCCGGGATGCGTCTGCATCCCGGGCGACCTTGCTTACCGTCCCATGCCTTCGCTTGCCTTCTTAATTTTTCTCTTTCGATAAATCTGACTCCACGCGTCTTTTTCCTCTCAAGTCTTTGACCCATTGCGTCGATTAGTTAAGCGTCCAGGGTTGCTGCGCTGCGTTGGTGCGCCTTAAAAAGCACACAAGCGCGCGCTATCTACCCGAGGTAGGCCGTAATGGCCGAACCGCCAGGCTCCGTTTTATCCTCCATGGTTTGGAGGCGTAGTACGGCCCAGGGCTTAGCGGGAGACATTGTACAAGGAGGAACGTATGGGCTTTACGATACAAACAAACAGTCTGGCGAATACTGCCATGCGAAACCTCGGTAATACCGAGGAGCGCGTGGGCAGCACGATTCAGAGACTAGCAACGGGTAGCCGAATTGTCCGCGCTGCGGACGACCCGGCTGGCTTAGCTATCTCGGATCAGTTGAATGCTACGATCCGCAGCATCGGACAAGCGCAGCGGAACGCGCAGGACGCCATCTCGGCCATGCAAGTATTTGAGGGCGGGACGACAGAAATTTCGAACATGCTTATCCGCATGCGCGAACTGTCGATCCAGTCGGCGTCAGATACCGTGGGCGAGCGGGAACGGAAGATGCTCAACCTGGAAGTCCAGGAGCTCAAGAGCGAAGTCGACCGTCTGGCCAAGAGCACGACCTATATGGGCCGGCAGCTGCTTGCAGGCGACGACATCCGCTTAGAGTTTCAGGTCGGGGTGGGCAACGATGAGGAGAAAGACCGCATCGTGTTTGATCCAGGCCGTGCGAACGTCACGTCGTCTGGGCTAGGAATCGATGGAATCGATGTTACCAATCGCGACGACGCTCGCGAAGGTCTCGAATCTCTCGATACTGCTCTGACAACTGTGAACGAACTACGGGCGAAGATCGGGTCTTCTCAAAACCGACTGCAGATCACGATCAACTCTCAGGGGATCCAAGCGGAGAACCTGACAGCAGCAAAGTCACGCATCCGCGATGCAGACGTTGCAGCTGAAACGACAGCTCTGACGAAGGACATGATTCTTCGCCAAGCTGGGGTGTCGGTGTTAGCCGCCGCCAACGAAAGCCCGAAGCTCGCACTCCAACTTCTCAGCCGCGTCTAGCGGCTGGTTGGTAAGTGGGCTGGTTCGGAATCTACCGTACCTCGGGTAGTTGATCGAAATGGACTGGGGGAGGAAGCAATCGTGCTTCCTCCCCCTTTCTATTTTCTGCGCTTAGACTGGTTGAGATAGTACTGATTGTTTTTCAAATCATTGAATCCATACGGAGGAAAGGCGCCAAACGCGGGGGAACTTACAACTCGCGGAGCCGATCTTCTCACATTGCTTAGGAGGCGGCTTTGGCTTGTCGCGCTAGTCACTGTCGGAGTGGTTACGGGGCCCTTGGAAAAACTCACCGCGCCTGTCGGTTTGATTGTGTAATTGCGGCCATTCCACGTAAGCTACTCCGCGCCCTCGCCTCCTAAGTGAGAAATCTTGGCATCTGTCACACGCAGCATGGTTCCGTCTTGCGCTTTGAGATAATGCGAGACGGTAGCCTCGGGAGCGAGCACCCCCGCTTTGCGGTACTCAGAGTTCGAGTAGGTATACTCTTTCCCATTCACTGTAGCTTTAACCCCCTTCATGGAATCTAGCGTTCTCTTCGACTCTTGCTGAGTGAAAGAAGATAGCTCTTTGTTGTACTTTGCCACATCGACTTGGCCGTAAATTCCGTCGTTTTGGTTAAACTGGGAAAATGACCCGCCACTGCCAGCTTTCTCACTGTAGTTCATCCAGCTGCGCGTGCCGTCGGCTTGCTCAGTGACCCAAGAATGATTTCCCTCTCCATCAACCCCATTGTATGTCCACTTCTGCCCATTGCTATCCGTGATGGTTGGGTTGTGCTTTTGCATGGTTGCCTGAGTAGCGCCGCCTTCGATGTCCTTGTTGTAAGCGTCTACATCGGCAACTGAAACGGTGCCCTTTTTCCCATTCGGCAATTCCACCTGCAGCGCTTTTCCGGAGCCTGCATTATCTCCGGCTTTGCCGCTGTCACCGCCCGCACCGCCCTCACTCTTTTCCGTCAACCCTCGAGATGCTCCCCCATTGTTCCCGCTACCGCTCGGCTCCGCCTTCGCAATCTCTTGCCGGGAGACCACTTCTCCTCTTTCGTGCTCTAACTCGGGCTCTACGCGCGTGGGCTCTTTCCGCGTAGCTGTTTCCGTTTTAGCCACCTCGCCACTGCCCCCTGACTCTGTTGCCTTGTCTGTTACGACATCTTTTTTGGCGGCAGCATCGCCAGCTATCCCTTCGGACGCCTTAGCCCCTTGCTCTGATATCGCTTGGAGATTTCTATTTATTTTCGCGAGAGTTTCTGCGTCCTCCGCTTCTTTTTTAGCGGCGGCGGCTTCGGCATTGTGCTGCGCTTTCAGTTTCGTACTGGTCGTGCCATTCGCCGCATCTTCAGCTGCCTTCTGTTCCGCGCGTTTGCGCTTTGCTTCGGCTTCGTATTTTTCCGCAACATACTTGTACCCGTCTGCCATGGTGGCTTGACCGGCCGCCGCACCGAGCGCGCCCCCTTGAATGGATTGAAGTCCGGTCTGGAGATCCCCATCCGCAGCAAACGCCGCAGAACTCAGAATGAGCAACACCGTAACTGGTCTAAGCACGAGATGACTCCTGTGATTCTTCATTATAACCGCGAGAACACCGTTCGCGAGACGCGGTGGGGAAAACAACGCGCTGCCGACATGAATTGTGTCGAAACGCACATAATCATGTGCGTATCTCACCGATATAACAGGATTTTTCACGCATTAAGACGCGCGTTATTTTTCACGAACTTTGCTCACGTCACCCGCGCCGTGAGCACGGTGTCACTTTTTTTCGTTTATGACGCCGTATTTAATCTCCAGTGACTTCGCGCTCATTATGCACGCCGTCACACAATGACGCCCTGAATTATGCTTTTTTCTTAAAGTTCGATCCTACGTCGACGAAACGGAGAGTGTCCAAGCAAGAATCTCACCCGGATGGTGATGATTGGTTGTTCGTTTGGACCGGGTTCGAAAGAACTCGAAGCTCGCAAAGGTTTGCGACGGAAGTCGAAAGATTTCTGACTCACACGGAAGGAGGTGTTCACAACGTAACGGAGGTTTTCCATGGCTTTAACAATTAACACGAATGCCCTTGCGCTCACTTCTCAGCGCAATTTGGGTATCACTGAAGAGAAGATGAAAAAGACCATCGAGCGGTTGGCGTCGGGTTCCCGAATCGTCAGCGCAGCCGATGATCCCGCAGGATTAGCAATTTCCGACGGGATGAACGCCACCATCCGCAGCTTGAACCAAGCAATGCGGAACGCACAGGACGGTATCTCCCTCATTCAGGTGTTCGAGGGCGGAACGTTCGAAATCAACAACATGCTCATTCGTTTGCGCGAGCTGGCGATGCAATCGTCTTCCGATACTGTCGGAGCACGTGAGCGCGCGATGCTTAACAACGAAGTGCAAGAGTTGAAAAACGAAATCACGCGTGTCGCTCGCACGACCACTTACATGGATCGCGAGCTACTGGCCGGTGAGAAAGTTAAACTCGAATTCCAAGTGGGCACGGGCAACGTCGCGGATAAAGACCGCATCTTGTTCGACCCAGGTAACACGGACTTGCGCTCCGAGTCCCTCGGAGTGGGCGATCTCGATATTCGTTTCAAAGAAGACGCTCAAAACGCACTTCCCACGATTGACGAAGCGATCATCCGCGTGAACGAAATGCGCGCTCGGATTGGTTCCTCGCAGAATCGTCTGCAAACCACTCTGAACTCGCAAGGTGTTTACCGCGAGAACATGATGAACGCGAACTCCCGTATTAAGGACGCCGACATGGCGACAGAGACGACGAACCTCGCAAGAGAGTCGATTCTTCGCCAAGCAGGGGTGGCTGTGTTGATGCAAGCCAACGAAACGCCCCGCTTAGCCCTCCGTTTGATGAACGGCGGCTGATCGGACTGAGGCCTAATCGCCTCACCTAAGCTATGGAAAAGGAAAAGGGGACACCTGGAAGGTGTCCCCTTTCTCTTTTTGGGAAACTGAAAATCCTCGGTTCTAACTTCCTGCCGCTTCGGGAACCTTCTCCGTAAACCCGCACTCTTTATTCGGGCAACGTAAAGACGCTCCATCTTTCTTCGTATACCGCTCCGTAATGAACGGGTGCTGGCATAGTGGGCAAGGCCGATCTTTGATGGGCTTATCCCAGATGGCGTACTTGCAATCGGGGTAACGCGTACAGCTATAGAAAGCCTTCCCAAAGCGTGTGCGCTTCTGCGAAAGCTCGCCTTGCTTGCACTCCGGGCACTGAATGCCCGTCGTAATGGGCTTCGTAGTCTTGCACTTGGGGTAAGCCGAGCAAGCCAAGAACCGGCCAAACCGGCCTGTCTTAACCATCATCGGTTCACTGCAATTCGGGCACTTCTCGTCCGTCGTGGGCTGAGCCTGGATCTCAATCTTTCCATCGGGGAGCGTTTTAAACTCACCCGTAAACCGGCATTCTGGGTAGCCTTGGCAGGCAATGAATTTGCCATTGCGGCCCCATTTAATGACCAGCTTCTTGCCGCACTTCGGGCAATCGAGATCTGTCGGTGTTTCTTCGCGCTTCACATCGCGCATTTTTTCTGCGGCGACTGCGAGCGTGCTTTCAAACGGCACGTAGAAATTCTTAAGCGTCTTGACCCAGTCGGCATCGCCTTCTTCGATCTTATCGAGCTGGTCTTCCATGGTGGCGGTGAAGGCGACATCGACGATGTCTTTGAAATTTTCCACCAGGAGTTCCGTCACGATATCGCCGAGATCTGTCGGGATGAAGCGGTTCTCCACTTTCTCGACGTACTTGCGATCTTGGATCGTGGACAAAATAGCGGCGTAAGTGGACGGTCGGCCAATCCCCTTCTCTTCCAACTCCTTAATCAAGGAGCTTTCTGAGTAGCGCGGGGGCGGCTGCGTGAAATGTTTTTCGTTCGCGACTTTATCGCACTTGAGCGCAGAGGATTCTTGGAGATCCGGCAGGCGATCGCCCGCTTCATCTCCGCCCTCGTCTTCCGTTTGCCACAGGCGCAGGAACCCATCGAAGCGCAAAACACTACCCGTCGCACGGAAACCGTATTTTTTCTTGGCCTGGACATCGATGTCTACCGACGTCTGATCAAAAACGGCCTGGGACATCTGGCAAGCAAGGTAGCGCTTCCAGATCAAATCATAGAGCTTGAACTGATCGGCATCCAAGAAAGGTTTCACGCGCTCGGGCGGAAATTCCGTCGAGGTCGGGCGAACCGCTTCGTGAGCATCTTGGGCGTTCTTTTTGTTCTTATAAACAATGGGCTCTTCGGGCAGGTATTCCTTGCCGTAACTGTCCTCAATCAGCTTGCGGGCATCGGCTATCGCGATGTCGGACAAACGGATGGAGTCCGTACGCATATAGGTAATCAAACCCTGTGCGCCGGCTTCACCGACTTCGACTCCTTCATATAACTGCTGCGCCAACATCATCGTTTTCTTAGCGCTGAAATAAAGGCGCTTGGACGATTCCTGCTGCAGCGTTGAAGTGATGAACGGTGGATCTGGATTACGGCGGCGCTGCTTCTTGGTGACGCTAGCGATTTTCCAGGGCGCTTTGCCACAAGCTTCGACGATTTCGTTCGCCCACTCTTCTTTATCAATGGTGAGGCGATCGATCTTGAGATCTTCTTCGCGGACCAAGCGGGCTAGAAACTTTTTACCCTCACCTTGCAGATCGGCTTGCACTGTCCAATAGGCCTGAGGGATGAAGGCTTTGACTTCCTTTTCCCGCTCCACAATCAAGCGGACGGCAACCGATTGCACGCGGCCGGCCGAAAGGCCCCGGCGCACTTTCGCCCAAAGAATGGGGGAAATCTTATAGCCCACCAGGCGGTCCAAGATGCGGCGCGCCTGTTGGGATTCAAAACGGCTTTGGTTTAGCTCAATCGGCTCTTCAAGAGCTTTGAGCACAGCGGGTTTGGTAATTTCGTGAAAAAGAACACGCGCTATTTTGGCTTTAGGCAGATTGAGGATCTGGGCCACATGCCAAGCGATGGCTTCCCCTTCTCTATCCGGATCCGCTGCTAGGTAAACTTTCGAAGCTTTTTTGGCCGCTTCGGTGATCTCATCAATGACCTTCTGCTTACCTTTGATGATCTGGTAGGTGGGCTCGAAGCTTTTCTCGACGTCCACGCCGAGCTCGCTTTTGGGCAGATCCATAATATGCCCAACGGAGGCTTTTACGTCATAGCCACGGCCTAAGTATTTTTTGAGGGTTTTCGCTTTGGCTGGCGACTCAACTATGACCAGGCCCTTACCTGCTGCGGAGCGAGCGGGGGCACTGCCCTTTTTTGTTTTGGCTTTCGCTTTTTCCATCTTCTAATTCAAACGGGATTCGGAACAGAACTCCACGCCCCTGTCGCCCGGGATTTTGTGCTCATAGCCGAAAACCGTAAGTGCAGCAACGGTTTTTATTTCTTTGATGCCCGGCGAGTCTTCGAGATTCATCGCTTTGTGGACGATTTCATCCTCCAACGCGTGATCAATAATGCCGCGGCATTTTAGTTTCCAAAGGTAACCGCGGACGCGCGAAGTAAGGCGTACGAGTTCTTCGCCTGTGTACGATCGGTACACGGGAATTGCCTCACTCCAATAGGGTCCGGGAACATCGAGCGTCACCTTTTCGATGTGAGAAACGGCGGTGTCGATTTCCTCTTCGGAATAACCGCGTTTGGATAGATCATCCCAGATCTCTTGAGCATCGTAGAATAGATCTTTGTTTTGGGAGAGCGACTCAGAAAGCAAACCAAGAATACCGAGTATTTTTTCTTTCACGATACCTTGCCGATTTGTTGGTTTAAGAGAAGCAGCCAGCTTTATTTTCAAAAAAAGAGCAGCATTTGGCAAGCAAGGATACAAGACGCCCTTTACAAGCCGCAGTATACAAACCGCTGCGGCCCCCACTCGGCGAGCCACCCTTGCTGCCGCCCCCGCTCGATCCAAGCAGGCAGGTCGCGCGCCCAAGCTCCCAGATCTTGGTGCAACTGCTCCAAACTCGCAACGCCCCGCGCCTTAAGCACGCGGCGCAAGGGCTCTTGTTCTTCGCCGGGCGCTTCTTGCGGCAAAACTCCCGGCAACAAACCGGGCGCCAGATCATCCGTCACGCTCTGGGGGTGCCAGACGAGTTGTGCCCCTTGCCGGATGAGAGCGTGGCTCCCCCGAAAACCTTCCTCATCAAAAGGTCCGGGAACGACGAAGACTTGCCGGTTTTGATCGATCGCATGGTGCGCCGTGATTAGGGAACCGCTGCGTTCGCCAGCTTCAATCACCACCACGCCACACGCTAGAGCTGAAAGGATGCGGTTGCGCCGAGGAAAGTGGGCCGGCAGAGGAGGCGTTCCCGGCGGAAACTCGCTAACGAGGCAACCACCCCCTTGCACGATCTCGGCGGCGAGAGCGCGGTTCTGCGCGGGAAAAATCCGATCGAGTCCATGGCCTAGGACCGCGACGGTGGGCCGGCGGTTTACGACGCTCACACTGTGCGCGATGGTATCGATCCCGCGCGCGAGACCACTGACCAAGCACCACCCCCGTGCCATCAAAGCTCTGCAAAAAGTATAGGCAGCTCGCAAACCATATTCGGATGGCCGCCGCGTGCCGACCACTGCAAGACAAGCCCCGGAATGCAGCAAAGCTGGGCTCCCGCGGACAAAAAGCCACGGAGGCATTTGGGGTATCTCTTTCAAACCGTCGGGGAAGTCTTCGGGGAAAATCAGCGCGCCCTGCTCGTGGAGTTGCAAACACTCGCGAGCGGCCCGCTCTGGGTCGGGCTGGGAGGGGAAATGTTTTTGGAGAATGGCTTGGATACGGGGGAGAGTTTCCATGCACTCGGGTTTGTCCGGACAGGCCCCAAGCGTCAATACAGTCAGGGGAGCGTGGTCATAATGTTAAGGTTACCCTTAAGGTTAACCTTAACCTCTAATCCAAGTGGATCTCTTGCTTGAGCCGGCGCGGAGACGGGGGCGGCTCTAGAAAAAGCTGCGCCGCTAAAAGCTGATCGCCGATCTCCAGAGGGTACTGGCTCTTGCGGATATAACCCACGCTAGCGCGCTTATCGGCTCGGATGATTTGGATCTCCGCCTTGTAATCCGCCAGCATTCCATTGCCGCTATGGCGGAAACGATCTTCATCTTCCACGGCACGGAACAAAAAGCCTTCTTTCACGCCTTCTTCTTGGCCCTTGTTCACCAACACCATCTGCCCTTGAGCAAACGCATTGCGCTCGTCGCTCTCGCCGCGCACCACCAGCACCGTCATATCGTCGGGGGGATTGTAAATGGGCAGAGACTTCACTGGCTCGACGAAATCAATGAGTTTATCGCCTCGCTGAATGCGTTCGTACTGGTGCGCAAATACGATTTTGGCAATGCCCTCGTGCTCGTCCACGACATCCACATCGGCCACCACCCGCACCAATTTCCCTAAGTAAGAGGAGAAAAAGCGGCTGGCATCACGCAAGCTACCTTCTTCACGAACGACGGTGTACTTGCCTTTGGGAGGAATCACTTGGCCGTTTAGGCCGCGGACAAAAGTCTTCGAATGGTAGCTCAGGTACTCCTGCTCAGAAGTCGAAGCCGAGATTTCCCCTCGGAAGTCTTCCGGCTCCAATATCAACAAAGGCGCGCGCAACTGATTGCGGTAGTCATTGTTGATAACGACGTCTCTTTCAATATCCTGCGCTCCCGTGCCGGATGGCCTCAAGTGGATAAGGGGAACTTCCCAATCACCCGCCTGCCCGGATCGGTTGTAGTTCAAAGAAATACCGACGGAAATATCGTGTGGGTTCGTAAGCTCGGGATTCACCTGCCAGAGTTTGCGCCACAAGAACGGGTCGCCAAACCCGCGCGAGGAAATAGTCCAAAGGTTGTCGCCTGGCTGAACCACGAAGCTCGAGTTTCTGCGGTTACCAAGAATGCTCAGCCACTGCGATTCGGACAGTGGACCATGCACCGGAATCGACGCTAAGTCTTGCTCCGCGCGGTTTTTATCTAGGTAATAGCGGTAACGCGGGCGCGCGTGCGCAAAGTTAGAAAGGCATAAAACTAAAACCAAGAGCCTGAGGGCCATGGCTTATCTCCGAGTGTTCGGGTTGGCGTTTGTTAGTTCCGCAAGTTTGCGGGACACGGCCTCCGAGAGAGGCTGTGTGGGGTACTGGCGCAGGAAATCTCGTAATAGCGTGCGGGCTGCGGACGTCTGCCCCAGCGCCAGATTCGATAAGGCGGCTCCGTAGAGCGCCTCTGGGGCGCGGACACTGAACGGGTACTCTGTTAAAAGCCGATTCTGCACCGTTAACGCGAGACCATATTCACGGTTTAGGAAATAGCTCTGGCCAATCCAATACTCCGCGCGATCGGCATAAACATGCTCGGGCGCTTGGGTTAGAAAAGCGCGGAAAGCGCTAACGGCAGCGTCATACTGCCGCTGCTTCACCATTTCCAAACCTTGGCGGTACCAGGTGAGGACTTCATGCTCGGAAGTCGCCACTGCGTGTTCCGGCTCGGACTCGATTTCCGAAGTCTCTTCGGCGGGCACTTTTTCTATGGCGGGCTTTAAGACTGTCAGCGGCAACCGCGGCGGCGGCGCGAAGGCATCTACCGTCGGCGCCTCTTGCTCTTCAATGACGCGCTGCAAGCGCTTCAAACGACTCCGCTCGTCGGTAACCTGCTGCGTCAATCGCTGGTTGGCTTCCATAAGCTGATCCGAAGCCGGGCCTGACGACGCACAGCGCGTCAACGCTAGAACCGCTAGGCAAGCTAGGGGGAATAGAGCAGCTTTTCGACCCATGCTACTATTGTATCGCATGTGGAATACGCAGGAACTCGAAACCTTCTTCGGACACCTCGAGACCCTCGGGCTTTCACAGCCTGAAATTTACTGGGAGCAAACGCAGTCCGCTTCACTGGCTCTCCGAGGCAAAATCGAAGAACTCCGCCTCTCCCGACACCAAGGGATTGCTCTGCGTTGTTTTCGAGGCCCACAGGCTTTGCAGTTTTTCTCAAGCGACTTGCAAGGTCTTCGGGATTCTGTCGACGGAAAAACTCCGCCGCGCCTCGCCCTGGCGGAAGCCCCCGGCCACACTTCGCCGCTTCTGGAAGCGACGCAACCCATTTTCGCGGCATTGCGAGCTGCTTTCTCTCTGCAAAATGAGAAAATCGGTGGCCAACGCGCCGAAGGCATTTTGACGGAACGCCACTACTGGGTAGCGCGCCCTGGACAACCCGCGAGCGAAGGCCGCGAACAATCCGGCACGCTCCGAACCCATTGGTGGGTGCAAGAGCAAGCGCGCGTAGCGCACCGTTGGCAATGCCACCGTGCAAATCTCGAAGGCCTCGTCGAAGAACTCCGCGGCGCCGAAGGATTGGCAAACGCCATTCGCAAGTCCACCGTTTCTAGCGTGCTTTGGCCGGCACCCGAAGGGCCCTTGCCTGTGCTGTGGTCCGCGCGCGCTATCGCCGCTTTGCAGACGCTTTTCCTGCGTGCCTTCGAGGGCGATCGCCTTTTGGGTGATCGGTCGTTCCTCACGCTCTTGCCTTTGCCACTTTCTTTGGCTTTCACACTCGAAGATCGCGCGGCCACAGGGTGCAGCGATCACGAAGGCCATTTGAAAAAGAACACCCCCCTCTTGCGCGCAGGACGCCCCGCCGCCTTGGCTTGCAATCGGCGCGTGGCAGAGCAGCTTGAAGTCGCCCCCACCGGGCACGCCCGCCGGGAATCTTATGAGACGCCTGCCACTTTAGGGTTTTGGAACCCGCACGTAGAAGGCCAAGTCCAAAGCGCTTGCTTGCTTGCGGAAATGGAACGCGGCTTAAGCGTGCGCGAAATCGAAGTCCAAGCTTTTGATACCGCCACCGGCCAGGCCCGGATTCGGCTCACGGAATGCTACCTCGTGCACCATGGGGCCGAGGGCGAGAAGGTCGAACCCATTGAACTCTCTCTTCCCTTGGTTTCGCTGTTAGAAACACTGAGCCGGTTTGAAAAAAACAAGCGCACCACCGGTGTCGCCATCGACAAGCAAAACCAGAGCTTAGTCACCGAAATCTCCGCCCCAGCGGCGCTTTCCGAGCGCTTCCCTTTACCCGGATCTGTCCCTGCCAGCCACTACTGGTAATGGGCAAAAACCTAAGCATTGACTGGGTTTGCGTGCCCGTTCCCCCCATGCTATGACTCTGCGATGTTCCTCGTACTGCCTAAAATCGATCGTGCTGCCGAGTCCAAAGAGCGGTGCAAATTGATCGACAAAATGGGCCGCTATTTTCACGGCAACGTAGCGGATTCCTGGGTTCGTATGTCGGGCGGCAAACTTCGGGGAAAAGTGGTTTTTCAATCAGATGACAAAGGCACGCTGGAATTCGATGCCAATGACGTCTTAGATATTCTTTTTGAGGGGGAAACAAAATGATCATCGGGATACCAAAGGAAATCAAAAACCGCGAAAACCGTGTCGGCCTCGTGCCGGCGGGAGTGCGCGCTTTCAAGGCCCACGGGCATGAAGTGCTCGTGCAAGCTTCGGCAGGTTTGGGCAGTGGGATTTCTGATGAAGCCTTTGCCGCCGCCGGCGCGAAGATCGTCCCCACGGCTGCCGACGTATGGTCGGCCGATATGGTCATGAAGGTGAAAGAACCTTTGGCCGCGGAGTTCCCGCTAATGCGCCCGGGCCAGATCCTCTATACGTACCTGCACCTCGCCGCTGAAAAGAAGCTCACTGAAGAACTCATGGAGCGCAAAGTCACCGGCGTCGCTTACGAAACGATTCAAGAATCCGATGGCTCCCTGCCGTTGCTTCGCCCCATGAGCGAAGTCGCAGGCCGCATGTCCATCCAAGTTGGTGCGTTCTACCTACAATCGAGCTGGGACCAATCCAACTCCGGTAAGGGCGTGCTTCTCGGCGGAACGCCGGGTGTTGCCCCAGGCCGCGTAACGGTCATTGGGGGCGGCGTCGCTGGCTCTAATGCTGCAAAGATGGCATTGGGCTTGGGCGCAGTCGTTACTGTCCTGGATCTCGATCCTCGCCGTTTGGAATACTTGGAACACGTTTTTGATGGCCGCTTGATCACGTTGATGTCGAATATCGACAATATCGAAGAAAGCGTCGCCAATGCAGACCTCGTGATTGGCTCCGTGCTAATCCCCGGTGCACGCGCTCCGAAGCTCGTAACTCGCAACATGGTCTCAAAGATGGAAAAAGGCTCCGTTATCGTCGATATCGCGGTCGACCAGGGCGGTTGCGTGGAAACCTGCAAACCAACTTCGCATGAATCTCCGGTTTATGTGACGGAAGGCGTTGTGCACTATTGCGTAACAAATATGCCGGGTGCCGTGGCTCGCACGTCTGCCTTCGCGCTTACGAATGTGACTCTCCGTTACGCTCTGATGCTCGCTGACTTAGGCGTCCATAAAGCTGCGCAGAAGAGCGAAGCAATCCGCAAAGGCTTTAATACAATCGACGGTAAGCTCGTTTATGAACAAGTGGCGATTGCCCACGGCTTGCCCTACGAGCCACTCAAACTCTAATGGCCGCTGCGATCCAAAAACCGATTGCCATCGTTCCGACTTATAACGAGGCAGAAAACATTGAAGCCCTGCTGGATGGCATTGAAGCTGCCATCCCAGGGCTACATGTTTTGGTTGTCGACGATAATTCTCCCGATGGTACGCAAGCCCTCGTAGAGAAAGTCCGCGCCCGGCGCCCGCACGTGCACCTTTTGCGCCGCCCAGGAAAGCAAGGCTTGGGCGTCGCTTACAAAGCCGGTTTCGCTTGGGCCATCGAGAATGGCTACGATGCTCTCGTTCAGATGGATGCGGACTTTTCGCACCCCGCTTCTGCTTTGCCCAAAATGATTGCGGCGCTGAATAAAAATCCAGTCGCCATCGGCTCTCGTTACACCCAGGGCGGCAGTATTGCCGGCTGGGGTCTACTCCGTAAGATTATCAGCCGTGGCGGGAATATTTACGCACGGACAGTCTTAGGCGTCCGCACTCAAGAGCTGACGGGCGGATTCAATGCCTGGCGCCGCGATGTCCTGGAAGCCATTGATTACCAAAGCGTCGTTTCTCGCGGGTATGTTTTTCAGATCGAATTGAAATACCGCGCTGCCTTAAAGGGCTATGCCGCTAAAGAAATTCCCATCCACTTTGAAAACCGAATTCATGGCGATTCAAAAATGTCTGGTTCGATTTTCCTAGAAGCAGCTCGCGCTGTCCTACGCTTACGACTCACGGGCGGGAGATTGAACGCTTGACTGGGCCCGCGGCCAAAAAGCGCATTGAGTGGTTGATCGAAGAGTTGTGGAAGCACAACTACCAGTACTACGTCCTCGACCAGCCCACGATTTCCGACGAGCACTACGATCGCCTTTTCCGAGAGCTTCTCGATCTCGAACGCGAATTCCCGCAGTTCCAATCCCCGCATTCTCCCTCCCAAAAAGTCGGAGGCATGCCGCTTAAGAAATTTCCAAAGTATAAGCACCGCGAAATGATGCTGAGCCTCCAGAATATTTACTCGGAGGATGAGCTCAAAGAAGTCGTCGAGCGCTGGTCGCAAACCCTCCCTGGCGACTTTTCAGTCTTAGCTGAACCTAAATTCGATGGCTTAGCCGTCGAGTTGGTTTATGAAAACGGCCTACTCACCGTCGCAGCCACCCGCGGCGATGGTGAAACGGGCGAAGACGTCACGTCCAACGTCAAAACGATCCGCAGCGTCCCTTTACGCTTACAGGATCCAGCGCCCGCACTGCTCGAAGTCCGTGGCGAAGTCATTTTGCTCAAAGAGGATTTCCAACGCCTCAACGCCGAGCGTGCGGACAAAGGCGAAGCCTTGTTTGCCAACCCACGCAACGCCGCTGCCGGAAGCATTCGACAGCTCGACCCCAAGATTGCCGCTGCTCGCAGCTTAGACTTTTTCTGCCACGGTCTGGGTACCTACGAGGGCCCCGCGATGCAGAGCCAGCACGAAATGCTGGCTTATTTCAAAGAGCGCGGCCTGCGCACTGCACCCCTGGCTAAAAAACTCACGGGCGTTGAGCAGATTCACCGTTACTACCGGCAGATCGAAGAGACGCGTGAGAATCTACCGTACGAAATCGACGGCATCGTGCTGAAGGTGGATGCCTTTGCTCTTCAGCGCCAGCTTGGCTTCATTGCGCGCAGCCCGCGCTGGGCCTTTGCCTATAAGTTCGCTGCCCAAGAAGGCAACACAAAGCTACTCGACGTGATTTTCCAGGTGGGGCGCACGGGCGCCATCACGCCCGTCGCTGTTTTGGAGCCGATTCCGATTGGCGGCGTGACCGTTTCGCGCGCCGGCTTGCATAACGAAGACCAGATCCAGATGTTGGATCTCAAAATCGGTGACACGGTCGTCGTCAAACGCGCAGGCGATGTGATCCCTGACGTCCAAGCCGTGGTCGCTGCAGCGCGGACTGGCCGCGAGAAGAAAATCGTTTTCCCGTCCAAATGCCCATCCTGCGGCGGCAAAGTCGTGCGGCTCGAAGGCGAAGCCGCCCACCGGTGCGTGAATGTCGCTTGCCCCGCGCAGTTAGCCGAGCGCCTGAAACATTTCGTCTCGAAGCGTGCTCTAAATATCGAAGGCTTGGGCGATAAATGGATTGAGCTCTTCTTGGAAAAGGGCCTAGTCAAACATTACAGCGATCTCTTTGACCTGACCGAGAAAGACCTCCTCAAGCTCGAACGCCAAGGCGAGAAGTCCGCGCAGAAACTGATCGCCGCCATCGACCAGAGCCGCCAAACGACGCTGGAACGCTTCATTTACGCGATGGGAATGCGTTTTGTCGGCGAACGCACGGCAGAACTGCTCGCGAACCACTTTGGCTCGCTCGAAACCTTCTTGGAGGCCGACGAAGCCAAACTCCTGCAAGTGGAAGAAGTTGGCGAGATCGTCACGAAATCGATCCTCGAGTTCCTCTCGGACTCGCACAATCTCAAAGAAATCGAACGCCTTTTGAAAAAGGGCGTGAACCCGGTTCCCCCCGAAAAATCAGATAAGCCACAAGCCCTGGACGGCGCGACGTTCGTCGTAACAGGAACTCTACCGACGCTCTCGCGCGAAGACGCCGAGAGGCTCATCCGCGAACACGGCGGCAAAGTCACTGGCTCCGTGAGCAAAAAGACAAACTACTTAGTCGTTGGCGAAGCGGCGGGCTCTAAGCTCGACAAGGCCAAGACCTTGGGCGTCCCCCTGCTCTCCGAAAAAGACCTTCTAGAACTTCTCGAAAAATAGAGTCTAGTCGTCGGAAACGAGCGTTTCGCGGGCACGGCCAAATTCTATAATCTCTTTGGCACAGGGGCGATCGCTTGGCATTTCCGCAGACGTCATGAGCTCGACATAGGGCATTTCATCGAAATATTTCTGAGCCGTGCGGTATAGATCCTCAGGCGTTAGGCGTGCGACTGCGTCGACGAGTGCCTGCCGTGCATCCGTGCGGCCATAGCGTTCGTGGAGTTCATCCAGCTCCTGCGCAAAGGCACTCGCGGAATTTGGCAGCAGCGAGTTTTTCCGGACAATCCCGGCTTGGGATGCCGCGATGGTCTCGGGAGAGATCTCGCGGTTGCGTACCATCGCTAGAACGTCTTTCCAGCCCGCCACGATGTCATCCAACTGAGCCGCCCCACCATTGGCTTGGCCGAAAATGCCTAGGTAGGATGCGCCCGATTCCGTAAAGTGCAATGAAGCGCCATGGACATAGCCCAGCCCCTTTTCGGAGCGGTTTTTGATGAAGATTTCCGTCGCCATCAAGTCGCGAAGCACTTCGAATGCTGCCTGATCGGACGTGAGCCCGACAACAGGCCCGAACTCGCGCACCGCGGCCACCGCGCCCTCTTCCTTGCCTTCGGGCAAGGGCCGCCAGGCCTGAAGTGAATGCGCGTTAGAAAACCCTTTATGCCTCTGTTTGCGATCGGCATCTGTCAGCGGCTGGGGAATGTGTGCTCTGACCTGCTCCGCGAGCCGCTTTGCCGAGGCGATATTCACATCGCCCATGCTCACAACTCGGATGTCGGCTCTCGACTGCAGGCCACTCACAACCTCCATTAGGGTGCCGGGGTCGAGGAGCTCCTTTGCAGCAGCGACGCGTTGCTCAAAAGTCGTCCCGGTAACACTCCGCAACTCGCGGATCGCGCGTGCCGCAAACCACTGCGTAAACTGTTGGCTCTCGCCATCTAGTTCACTTTGTAGAGTTTCCAGCGCCCCCTCAAGCTCTTCGCGAGTCGGTTGGAAGCGGGAGCGTCGGTCCCAGTACCATTTCAAAGCCGACACGGCGGCCTCTCTATCGCCCGTCAGTCGCAGGCAGGCTTCGCCGGTGGAATAGGCGTCGATACCGTCCCAAAGGCCTTCCATATCAAACACTTCTTTTTCGGAAGCGTTGTGGATACGCAGAGCCGCTTCGAAAAGGATGAAGGCGGCCTGCTCTTTCAGCGAAAGAACGGGAAACAGCACTCGCACCAGGTGTCCGCTTTTCTCAACAGAGCCGGACTCGTAAGCGACTAGCGTATTACCTGCTTCGGTTTCGGAGGTGACTCTTGCTTCCTGACTCCAGACGCGTTCTTGCGCGTGGTTGATGGCGATCGAACCGCGAGTTGGTGAAAAAGCGGTCTTAGAAGAACCCTTTCCCTTCCAAGCTTCTTTCCAAACAGGCAACCAGACTGTTTTGTCGACGTACTGGCAGCGACGACCGAAGGCGGTGCTAGTATAAGTCCCCTCCACCTCGGGACCGAGGTACGTCACCAGAGCTCGATCTGGAGAGAAAGCCTTACCGGCCAATCCCGAAACTTGATCGCTCGTGATACCACCGAAGCGCCCTCGGGAATCCAAGAACCTTTCCAGCGAGATATCTTTTCTACGAAGCCCTGGGACCACATTCCAAAACAGCTCGTCCGGATTAGAAGCGCTCTTCTCAAAGGCCGCCACTATCTTCTGAGCCGCGATTTGGACCGCATCATCGGACACTCCATTTTTGGAAAGTTCCGCTAACAGAGCAAATAACTGGGTGAGGATCTCGTAGCGGTGCGGGTACCCCTTCTCTTTCAGCTCGAAGGTGAAGGTTACTGTCCGCAGATCGTTTTCAAACGCTCTAGTTCCCGCGGCCGCCTCAATCCAGCCCTGGCTCTTGAGCTTCTGGACAAAGCCCCCGGGAATATCCAATAGCAAAAGACGCGAAAGGACATCCACCGCGTCGTCCTGCGATTCCGCAATCTCGGCCGGCAATTCAAAAACGACCGACATTTTCCGCACGGACGCTTCCGTATTCACCTCGACGATACGCTTCTGTCGGGGGGAGCCAACGAGCGGGCCGACTTTAACCAGCGGCCCCGGAACCACAGCACGCCCTGCCGGTTTGGTGCGTTCATCGACGGGCGCGTAAAAAGATTCTTGGATTTCCTGGCGCAGGTTATTAACGGTAGCGGAATCGATTTGCGAAAAGTTTCCGGTCACCAGGATCGTAACAAACTGGGGCTGGTAGTTTGCGTAATAATAATTCAGAGCCGTATCGAGATCGATGCGAGAGAGCTGGCGCCCCTGCCCAACGGTGTACTTGTTCCGGTAGTGCCGTTTCGGCAGAAGCTCCGTATAGGGCGCCTCTTCAGCAACAGTCACGTCCTGTGCGCGGAACTCCAGTGATTCTTCGATTACGACCTTAGCTTCGGGTGTGAAAGAAGTCGCATTGGGCGCATAGCCAGAGAACATTGCCCCCAGATGCCGGATCATCCCGCCCGCGCCATCTAGATGCCCTGAGAGGTGGAACGACGTATCTTGAAGAGTGGTGCCGGCGTTATAGTCTCCGCCATAAAAACGAATGAGTTTTTCCAGTTCCCGTTCGCCGTCTTCAAATTTCTTTGTGCGCCGGAAAACCTGGTGCTCGATGAGATGGGCCATGCCGGCAAGGTGTTTAGGTTCGTCCAGCCCCATACCGACGGGCACGGACGTTCCGACGTGGATCCGGTTTCCGAAACCCGTATTTAGAAAAACCGTCCGGTAGCCATTGATTCGGCCTTCCCAGAAAACACTAGCCGCATGCGAAGACGTGCTCAAAACCAATACCCAAATCCCGACTAGCCCCCGAAGCAAACCCATCCAAAAGACATAGGGAAGTTAAGGCACTTCGGCAAGCGTCTTCAGAAACCCAGGGCCCTGGTAAACAAGCCCCGTGTAAACCTCGAAGAGATCCGCGCCCGCTTCGCGCATCTGCCGCGCCGATGCCGCATTCCAAATGCCCCCTACGCCGATCAAAGTCTTTTCGGGGCCCAATGCTTGGCGAGCAATCGAAACACATTCCAAAGCGCGGGAAAATAGTGGTCGGCCCGAGAGCCCCCCATTTTCAAACCCAAAAACTTCCGCCGCCATTTCACGGGAAGTATTCGTGAGAACTAATCCGGCAATACGCTTTTCTCGCCTTACAAAGCCGCACAGCGCTTCGAGCGCACTATTATCCAGATCCGGCGAGAGCTTGATCCAGGTGGGGACCTGCGCCGGGGCCACAGACGCGATCTCCGTCAGAAACGCTTCACTCTGCAGCGCCACCAGCGAAGGCGTATTCGGGGAGCTTAGATTCACGACAAACCCATCGACATGCCCAAGCAGAGCCTCGAAGCCTTTGCGGTAATCTCCTAAAGCGTCTTCATTAGCGGTCGCGCGGTTCTTGCCGATGTTGGCGAAGATCGCAAGCCCTGGGACTTTCGAGCGGTACCGGTGGAGGTTCTTACGAAACCCTTCGAGACCGACGCTGTTGAAGCCCATGTGGTTTACGAGCGCGCCACTCCCCGGACGCCATAAGCGGGGCTTGGGATTGCCCGCTTGCGCCAGCGGAGTAACCGTACCGACTTCCACAAAGGCCGCCCCTAAACACGCCAGGCCTGCGAACACTTGTGCATTTTTATCCAAGCCCGCTGCCACTCCTACACGCGAGCGCAGACGAATGGGCGAAGGCGTCGGCAACACCACTACTAGTGGCGGCTCCCAGGGTGCGGGGTTCATGCGAAACCGCACCCACTGCACGCAAGACAGCACCCAACGGCCGATGTTATGCGCCAGTTCCGGAGGCAATTTCAAAAGCAGAGAGTGTGCGAGCTTTACCATTTCAACCAGGTGAAAATCACGGCGCCCAGGACGCCGCCGAGGATCATCATTCCCCACGCTGGAAGCTTTGGAAAGCGCCAAGCCACGACACCGAGAAAGGCTGTTAACACTCCGGCAGAGGCTCTCGGCACCGCAGCCGGCAAGAGAAACACCCAAGCGCCTGCAATGCCACCCACCACGATGGGCATCGCGCCTTCTTGAAAATCTAAAAGCCACTGCTTACCCCGGAGACGCGAGTGGATAAGCGGGACAACCCCCAGCACCAAAAGCATTCCCGGCAAGTACATCCCGGCAGTCGCTACCACGGCGCCCCAGAAGCCCGCCGCGTAGTAACCAATAAACGCCGACGCAATCGTCAGCGGACCAGGGGTTACTTGGCCGAAAGCGATGCCATCGAGAAACTGCTCCGGCGTGAGCCAGTGGCGGAGATCCACGACTTCGTGCTGCAAAAACGGAAGCACCGCGACGCCCGTTCCATAGACAAAAGCGCCGGCCTTAAAATGGACCCACAGCAAAGTACCCAGCAGCGCCAAACTGAAAGGTTCCACCGAGAGCAGCCCCAGAGAGCGTCGCCTCTGCCGCCAAGCCACGGACACCAAACCCCCCAGCAAAATGCTAGCTGGCTCCCAGCGCGGGAAGGCATACATCCATAGCCCCCCAAGCCCGGCCCCCACCCAGGCCACAGCCTTGTGCTTGTAAGGTTCGGCGAGTTTCCAAAGGCTTATCAAAATCACAATTAAAGCGGCGCCGCGTACCCCTTGAAGCACGCCCTCGAAGAGGGCCCAATCGTGAAGCGACTGGTAAAAAATCGCCAACACCAGAATCAGAGAAAACCCGGGAATCAAAAATCCCAAGCAGGCAGCGATACCACCCCAGAAGCCGCGCAGATCTTTTCCCACCCAAAGCGCGACTTGGTAAGCCAGTGGTCCGGGAAGCAGTTTGCAGAAAAGCACAGCTTCATTGAACTGTGCAGCACTAATCCACTTCAGTCGTAACCGGCACTCTTGGTCGATAAGAGAGATCAAAGCCACGGGCCCGCCAAAACCCGTCGCCCCGAGTTTGAGGAAGGTTAGAAAAATCGCAAAGACGCTAGGTTTAGGGGTTGTTTCGGGCATGAGGACTACCAAAGAAAAAGCCGACACCAGCTTGGTATTGACTGAAATCGCTCTGCAGGTCGTGCGCTCCAGAGAACTCCAAAATCAAGCCAAGCGCATTTCCAATACGCACCCCTGCTGCAGCGCCTAACAGCCAATATTCCTTTTTAAAGGATCGCCAAACAGCCCGGGGCGAAATGTATGCACTGAACGCATCCGAAAAGTCGTAGCTCAAATACAACGGCACGAGCACATCGATGACGTCTTGATCGAAATAATCGTCGGCGCCGCGGTCCTTCACGAAGAGGTAGCCCACCCCAGCGCCCAGCGAAAAAGCCCAGGCTTCGTCGGTGTAAAGCTCTGCCTTCAAATCGCCCGTGACCATTCCCGGAGCAGTAACCTTCAACCCCAGATCCCAACTCGGCGCGAACCCGAACCGTGTAGCACCCTCAAAGTAGGGTTGGTAAACCTTATCAGGATCGGTTGAGCTCAACGCATTCGTTTGGAATAGCCCACCCGCAAGCAGGAAACGGTATTCGCCCTCATTCACCACGCGCGCCGTCTGCATGGCGGAGGTGCTCGTACAGCCTGTGGCTAACGCTAGGGCTCCCAGCCCCAGGAACAAAAACCACCGATTCAAGGTGTCACCGGTTGTTGGTCCGTCGCAACCAGGTCCATGCTCACCTTTAAAACGGGAGCCAACAGCCCGCTCAGCTCTTCCGGAATGGAGAACTGGAAATGGGTGAGATTCATTTCAAAGGTCGATGAAACTTTGAGTAGGTTGCCGGGCAAGCGTTTGCGGGTCTTATCCGAAGCCGGCCAATAACTTACTTTCACCGGGAATGTCTGGTTACGCGGAACCCCGCGGAAGACAATCGTGCCGGCAATATTCGCCGTAGCCGTCTTGCCGGGAGCGAGAATCCCAGGGGAAATATCGCTCGCCTTTTCCGCTTTAAAAGACGCACCAGGAAACTGATCGGCCGAAAAGAGTGTTTCGCGGGCCTTGACCTGAAGTGAATCGGAACCGAGATCGAATCCACGCACATCCGTTTCTAGTTCGGCTTTGATCCCTGCGCCGAGATCTTGAGGATCGACCTCAATGAAACCAGAAATAAATTGGGTGCGCCCGAGCGTTTTTTCTAGGCTGCCTTCGGAAATAAAATAGAGAAGATTGCGAAAAGCCGCGTCCTTAACTTCGAAACGCGTCGGCTTAGCGACTGCTGCACTAGCCGCAATCAAGAAGAGAAAACAAAAGGCGGATTTCATGAGCCCAGTAACGGTAAGACCGGGGCTCTAGTTTGTCCACAGGATACGGAAAATCTTTACCCGGGTGCCTTCGAGGTTGGAATAAAAATGGGTATCGTCTTGGGAGACGGCAAACCGGCGCGGGCTGCTCGCTTTAAAGAAGCCGACATTCTTAATCGAAGAATCCAAAACATAAATGCCTGAGGGCCGAGCCGAGCCAGCCGTGGGCGACGACGTGGGTTCGTGCTGCACATACACGTAACGCGGCGTAGCAACCACGTTTACGGCATTGATGTCTGTCGCTTCTTTTGGATTGATCAAGCGGCCATCGGAGCCAATCTCAAAAACCAACAAGCGATCGCGGAACGCGACGAAAATCTTATTCTGAAGAACGGCCGCGCCCATCACGCAGCAAACGCTCTGCCCAGAAGATCCATAAGCGTCTTTCGCTCCGATCTTCACCGTGCCGGAAGACAGATCCAATGTGTAAAGGTAATCCTGCCGTTTGAAAGCGTAGATAATGGGCTTCGTCGGATGCGTCACCATCGCGGTGTACGTATAGTCTTCTTGAGTGATCGGAATCCCCTGAGGGCTCGCCAGAGGGTAGCGCTGAATTTCTTTAGGGTTCATCGTTTCAGCCATGCTGATAACGCTCGTACCCGACATACCGCTCATGAAAGCGGTGTTTCCATAAGTAGTAACTGCGCCACTCGCGTAAGAATCCACAGGCCAAGCGCCCATCGCCGTAAAGTTCGTAAGTTTTTTATTGCCCTCAAACGTCGGCATCGGGTTTTCCATGTCTTGGCCCAGTTCCCAGCGGGCGAACATGAAAGGCGTACCCGTCATAAAAAGCGAAGTGCCCTTGATGAACATCTGCAGAGCATTGGTCGAAACCGCATTGCCCGTAGCGCCGTCTTTCGACTGCACATCAGCGACGAGTTGTAGTGAGGTTTCTGGAGAATCTACGGACGAGAAAACTGTTGTCGTCACTCGAGCGCGGCCGTCGGTGCAAGCCACGGTTACTAGAACCGCGAGTCCCCATATCAGATTATGTCGTTTCTTAGACAGCATGGGCTTTTGTTTCCTTATTTCTATAGAGATGCAATCTGCACACCACGCTAGGCCCTTTGATTTGATTGGAAATTTCTGATTCTCCCAAAGAGAAAAATGCCCATTTTTTAGCGAGACTGAACACCGTGTATACACCCGGCCCCTATCCCCAAAAGCGGCCCAGTGTCTAACGTTTTGACAACGCAAATCGCCCTCTCAGGCTCGCGAGTGGGGTGGCACGCTTTTGCACTACTACGGCGCCGCGGACAGGGCCGCGTTTTTTCACCCTGTGTGGGGAGGACCTTTGAAACAGATTATTCGCTTCTTCTTTTCGCCTGCGACCTTCGTGAACCAATTGCAATGGTCGCGCAATCATAGCCTGATTCTTATGACTTTCTTGGGCGTCGCGCTCGTCGAAAGCCAAGTCGGAGTGGGCAAAGAACTCAACCAG
>JAIEOG010000303.1 GCA_019750655.1 bacterium | reverse complement strand
ACGCTCTTCCGATCTGGCGTCAAAACGCTCTTTCAACGCAGGCCAGTTTTCCAGAACCTTGCGGCATTCGGGTGCGAGCTTCTGCTGTGCCGCCGTTAGCGCGTGTTCGAGAACTGATCGATCGGATCCTCCGGCCGTTTCCAGAGCGATCTTCAACCCGTAGCAGCTATTCGCCAGTTTCACTTGCGAATCCGCCCAAGCGCGGTCTTTCCTCAGGGTGTCCGCAATCTCGGAAAGGTAGCGCGTCCGCTCCGGCGGCAGAATGTAGATCTTTTCCGATTCTTGCGTTTCGACCGCTCGCTTCTTGGTCAAAGGCGCGCCGGTCTTTTTGGCGATGCCTTCGATGACGGCAGCATAAAGGCGGTTCATGCCCGGATCGTTAAACTGTGAAGCAATCGTGCCCACGACCGGAACCGTATCGTCCGAAGCTTCGAAAAGCTTACGTGAACGCTTGTACTGCTTGCGGACATCCCGCAGGGCATCCTGCGCGCCTCGGCGATCAAACTTATTCAGCGCAATCGCATCGGCGAAATCGATCATATCGATCTTTTCGAGCTGCGTGGCGGCTCCGTACTCGGGCGTCATGACATAAAGCGAGTAGTCTGAATGGTCGACAATTTCCGTGTCCGACTGTCCAATCCCCGACGTTTCCAGCACGACGAGATCAAAGCCACTCGCGCGCAAGATATTCACAATATCTTTAACGTGCTGGCTCAGAGAGAGATGGCTCTGGCGCGTCGCCAAAGAGCGCATATACGCGCGTGGGTGGTAAACGCTATTCATCCGGATGCGGTCACCCAGCAGCGCGCCTCCGCTTTTGCGTTTCGAGGGATCGACGGCAACCACAGCTACCCGTTTGTCCTGAAATTCCGTTAAGAATCGCCGCAAGAGTTCGTCGACTAAGGACGACTTCCCGGCGCCGCCAGTGCCCGTGATTCCGAGGACAGGGCAGTGCGACTCAGCGGCTTTTTTCTCAAAACGCGCTAGCGCCGCTTTATCCCAAAGCTGTTGTTCTGCCGCGGTTAAAGCGCGGGCAAGCGAACCAGGATTAGCCGGATTGATTTCGCTTTCTGCGGGCGCTTTTTGGATGGTGGCGAAATCGCATTTCTGCAGAAGATCATTGATCATCCCCTGCAAGCCCATCGCGCGGCCATCGTCCGGCGCGTAGATCCGCGCGATGCCGTAACGGTGCAGTTCTTCGATTTCTTGCGGCAGAATCACGCCGCCACCGCCGCCAAAAAGGCGGATATGCCCAAAACCTTTTTTCTGGAGCAGGTCGTATTGGTATTTGAAGTACTCCATATGCCCGCCCTGGTAGGACGTCATGGCGATGGCTTGCGCGTCTTCTTGGATGGCGCAATCGACGACTTCTTCGGCCGAGCGGTTATGGCCTAGGTGGATAACCTCAGCCCCCGAGGCTTGGATGATCCGGCGCATGACGTTGATTGCGGCGTCGTGGCCATCAAAAAGCGAGGTCGCTGTAACAATACGGATCTTATGCTTCGGTGTGTAGGCTTCCATTCGGGTTCTTTTTTAGCCGGAACCCTCAGCAAAGTCATGCACATAGCAAGGCCCAAAAAGTAGCTGAAACCGAGCCTCTGGATGTGTTAAACCGCCCGCCTCATGAAAACCCGGTTAATGTTGTTGAGTCTGGCACTTACCCCCGTTTCGCTTTGGGCCACAGGGCTCCCCAAGGGCGCCGCCGGGGCGGCTCTTTGTGTTCCAGCGACCACGCTTTTCCCGGTCCCTGAAGATGGCGCAAGCCCGATCCAAGACGCCTGGGAATTTTACTTTCTCACCGGCAATCACAAGCTCGAGTTCTTCGGGCCACGCAACCTTTCGTCTTCTTCTCCTTTACGGACCGTGACGGAAGCCGCCGCAAGAGCCGCCGTGCGTGGCGTGGTGCAGTACACCCGCGAGCGGCAGACGGGAGATCAGGCCGAACACATTGAAACCCCGCATTTTGAAGTCCGCCTGTTTCACACGCTGCAATTCCTCGGTCCTGAAGGGTCGAAAATCGTTTACGAAGCCGAAGTGCGATCTAAGGATTCTGCGCACCAGGTGACGCGCGTAGAAGCGACCCGCCGGGGAGACGGCCAATGGGAAATCCAGCCGTTGCCGGTAATGGGGATTCACCCGTTAGCCGAAGGCGCCGGCCGGCCGCGAGTTGTAGTGAGCTCGGGGCAAACGGCCGACAAAGGCACGTCGATCGTCCGCCAGGCGAAGTTTTTAGCTCTCCATCCAGCGGAAGGCGCGCTCGCGATTTCCATGGCTTTGAGCCATGCGCTTCCGGTGTTTACGGGTGCGGATCTGGTGGGTGGTGATTTTGCCGCGAATCTCGAAACTGTCGCAGCCTCGTTGGAGCTCGTGAAAACGATCGATGTCACTCTGCGTGGGACTGCCGCTGAAGCGCAGTTCTTCGAAGTGACGTTCCAGACGGAGATTCCGCACCGCAACCGGCTGACCTATTTCGTGGCGATTAAACGTTACACGCCGGGGGCATTGCCTGAAGCGTTCTCCATCATTCCAGTACCGGCCCAGGCAGATTTGGAGATTGCCCGGCGCCAATACCTGCCGACATTGCATCCCTGGAATGGCTCTGCAGAGTCCGCGCTGGAACGCTCCTTGGATTTCGGAACGGCGGCCGATCTCTTGCGCCGCATTCGGGAGCTTGCCCCACGCCGCACTTAGTCCTAGAACTGGGGGCATGAAAGAAGTCCCTAGTTTTATCGTTGGAAGTGGAAGCGCCGCCCGCGCTATGAGCGCGGCTCTCGGAATTGTTCAATCCCCTCAAAGCCCCGTTCGGGTATTGCCGCCACGGCAGCTCAAACGCGGAGAAACGCTCCCGCCTGTTTCCAGCACTTCGTTGCTCATCATCGCAAACCCCCACGCGCTTCATGCGCCTATGATTCTGGAAGCCGAGCGCAAAGGGTTCACGCATATCGTCTGCGAAAAGCCCGCCGTGATTTCGCGCGATGCGATTGCGGCGCTGCGCTCCGTCCGCGCGGAAGTGATCGTTTGCCATGGCTACCGCCAAAACTGGGGGCCGCAGCGGATTCGCCAAGCGATTGCACGCAAAGAGATCGGCGATCTCATTTCGCTTGAAGGGCGCTACTGGCAATCGTCCGCCGCTGCCTGGGCGGTGGAAGGCCGGCAGAAGCGGGAAGGGTGGAAGAACCACCCGGAGCTCAGCGGGCCTTTCGACACGCTGATGGATCTTGGAACGCACTGGGCCGACTTAGTCACCTTTCTGGCAGGCGAAAAGCCTGCCCTAGCGCGGACGCGCTTGAGCTATTTCAACGCCGAAGCGGCACACCGCGATACTCACGTGCATCTGGAGCTCGATTTTCCGAGTGGTCTGCATGCGTGGGGCAGTGTTTCGAAGACGGTACATGGTTCTGGGAACCATCTCGAAGTCGTCGCTATTGGGACCGATGGAATGCTGAAATGGAACTTCGAACGCCCCGATGAATTAGTCCAAGGGCGCGGCCGGGACGTGCGCATTTTCTCTCGCTCCAACGATGAGAAAGTCGCTTCGGGATTGCCCGCGCACCATGCCTTGGGATGGCTCGAGGGCTACGCCTCGCTTTTCTACGAGATGTTGCTACGACTAGATGGCAAACAAGGTATCGGGGCGCCGAGTTTGTCGGAAAGTCTCGACACCGCCGACCTGCTGCTCGCGGCTGCAGCCGCCGATGAACGCCGGCGTGCGCCCGATCTGTCCCGGCTTTAGAAACGGCTGACAACGCAAGGGGCGTCGGGTATTTTTCTGCTCTATGGCATTCCTCATTGATCTTATCTTGCATCTCGACAAGCACCTCGACGCCGCCATCCGCGACTACGGCACGTGGACCTATGGCTTGCTGTTTGCCATCGTGTTTTTGGAAACGGGCTTGGTTGTGACGCCGATCTTGCCCGGCGATTCTCTCTTGTTCGCCGCCGGGGCTTTTGCCGCACGAGGGTCTCTGGAGCTCCCGTGGCTTCTGGGATTGCTCTTTGTCGCAGCCGTCTTGGGCGATGCTTTGAACTACACCATCGGGCACTTTCTGGGCCCTAAAGTCTTGGATGGGCGCTACCGTTTTCTCAAACGCGAATACCTCGAAAAGACGCAACGTTTTTATGAACGCTATGGGGGCAAGACGATCATTATCGCGCGCTTTGTCCCCATCGTCCGCACTTTCGCGCCGTTCATGGCGGGTGTGGGGGCTATGAGCTACTGGAAATTCGCCACTTACAATGTATTGGGCGCTTTTCTTTGGGTTTTTGCCTGCACCCTGGCGGGCTATTTCTTCGGCAATCTTGCCGTGGTGAAAGACAACTTCACGCTAGTGGTTCTAGGCATCGTTTTCGTGTCGATCTTGCCTGGGGTGATTGAGTTTTTGAGGACCCGGACAGCCCCCAGTCGGGGCTGATTGAATTCCTGCCGCTCCTTCGCTACTGTCTCCAGCGAAATGGAAAAAGAGCGCATTATCATCATTGACGGCAGCGGGTATATCTTCCGCGCCTATTACGCCATCCAACGCCTTTCGACTTCGCAGGGCCTGCCCACGAACGCCGTTTACGGCTTCGTGAATATGCTCATGAAAGTTCTGGAAGATGAAAAACCCACGAAGCTCGCTATTGCGTTCGACGTGAAGCAACCGTCTTTCCGGAAAGAGCTCTTTGACGATTACAAAGCCAATCGCGAAAAGCCGCCCGAAGACCTCCTGCCGCAATTCGATCTCATCCAAAAGGCAGTCGATTGCTTTGGGATCACGCGGTTGCAAATCCCTGGCTTTGAAGCCGACGATGTGATCGCGACGCTTGCGGACCGCGCCGAGCGCGATGGGTTCCGGACTGAAATCATCACCGGGGATAAAGACCTCATGCAGCTTGTGAACGATTCGATCACGCTCTACGACACCATGAAAGGTGTGCGCATTAAGCGCGAGCAGGTGATTGAGAAGTTCCAGGTTGGCCCTGAGCAGGTCGTGGATATTCTGGCGCTCATGGGCGACAGCTCGGACAATATTCCCGGCGTAGCGGGCATTGGTCCCAAGACCGCTGCGGAATTGATACAGGCACATGGTTCCCTCGAAGGCATATACGCCAATCTCGGAACCATTAAGCAGGAAAAGCGCCGCCAAACTTTGATCGATCAAAGAGAAATGGCGTTCTTGAGCCAAAAGCTGGCCACTGTCCGGCGGGATGTCCCCTTAGAATTGGACTGGGAAGCCTTGAACTACCGCGGCCCCAACCGGCCCGAGTTGCAAAAGCTTTTCACGCAGCTCGAGTTCCACGGGTTGATCAAGCGCTTCGGGATGGAAGACAAGAAGGATGCGCTCGAGGGGGCCGCCTATGAAGTCGTCCACACGCCTGAACGCCTGGCTGAAATCGTGAAAGAACTCCGAAGCGCGAAGGTTCTAGCGCTCGACACGGAAACGACCTCGCTCGACGTCCAAAAAGCCAAATGCGTGGGCATCGCGCTCTGCGGAGTGGCGGGCAAAGCCTATTATATCCCCGTCGGTCACACGCTCTTAGGACAGCCCGAGGAGAAACAGCAGGGGCAGATGGAGGAGGATAAAGCGCGCGCGCTGCTCAAACCTCTGCTCGAAGACGCGTCGCTGCCGAAAGTCGGCCAGAATCTTAAGTATGATATCCAGATCCTGCGCCAATGGGGCATTGAGGTCCGCGGAGTGGTCGGCGATACGCTGCTCGAGAGCTATCTGATCGATCCCGATCAGCCTCACAATCTAGATGCGTTGGCGATGAAGTACCTGGGCCACCGCAATATTGCCTACGAAGAAGTCGCGGGCAGCGGTCGGACGCAGATTTTGTTTTCCGAAGTCACGATCGACAAAGCGGGCCAGTACTCGGCGGAAGATGCCGATGTAACCCTTCGGTTGCACGAAAAGCTCAACCCAGACATTTCTAAGAACGGCTTGCAGAAGGTCTACCACGAGCTCGAAGTCCCACTCATTGAAGTTCTTTCGCAAATGGAAGCAGATGGCATTTTGGTCGATGCAGCGGTGCTCCAGCGGATGCAGGGTGAGCTTACGGTAGATATGGCCGCTGTGGAAAAAAGCATCTACGCTCATGGTGGGGAAGAGTTCAATATTTTCTCGCCTAAGCAGCTTTCACGCATTCTGTTCGAAAAACTGGGGCTACGTGTCGTGAAGCGCACGAAGACGGGGATTTCGACCGACGAGAGCGTGCTGACAGAGTTGTGCAATGACCACCCGATTTGCGAAGCGATTTTGCGTTACCGTGAGCTGGGCAAATTGAAGTCGACCTATGTCGATGGCCTGCTAGGTCAAATCAATGAGCGCACGGGCCGCGTGCATACGAGCTACAACCAGACCGTGGCCTCGACGGGCCGGCTCTCCAGTACCAACCCCAATTTACAGAACATTCCGATTGGCGCAGATCCGAAGTATGAAATCCGTTCCGCTTTCATATGTCCGCCGGGCACTGAGCTGCTCTCAGCGGATTACTCTCAAATCGAATTGCGTTTGCTAGCGGAGATGAGCCAGGACCCTGAACTGGTGCGCGCGTTTGCTAATAACGAAGACGTTCACGAATTCACCGCACGCCTTATCTTTGGCGCTTCGCAGGTCACGCCCGAGCAACGGCGCGTCGCAAAGACGATTAACTTCGGTGTCGTCTATGGGCAGACGCCCTACGGTCTGTCGCAAACGTTGAAGATTGCTCCAGGCGAAGCGAAGAAGTTTATCGACACTTACTTTCAGCGCTATGCCGGTGTACGCGGTTTCTTGCAATCGCTCGCCCAAGCCGCCCGGGAGAGTGGCTACGCTGTCACGAAGTGGGGGCGCCGCCGCTTCATCCCTGAAATCAATTCGCAGAACCGCATGAGGCGGGAGATGTCCGAGCGGTTGGCGATCAATATGCCTTTGCAGGGCACGGCGGCAGATCTCATTAAGGCCGCCATGATTTCCATCCAGCGCCGATTACGCAGTGAAGGTTTTCAAACCCGCATGCTCTTGCAAGTGCATGACGAATTGGTCTTTGAAGTGCCCACGGCAGAAAAAGCCAAGGTGGAGGCGCTCGTCGTGAAAGAGATGGAATCTGCCATGACTATGCAGGTTCCGCTCAAGGTGAGCACGGGGTGGGGCCGCAACTGGCAAGAGGCCAAGTGAAAGAACACAGCTACGAAACGATTATTCTAGAAAGCCACCTCGATACATTGGGGCATGTGAACAACGCCGTTTACTTGGAGCTCTTCGAGGAAGCGCGTTGGGATTTTATCACCCGTGGTGGTTATGGCTTGAAAGAAGTGCAGGAGCGCAAACAGGGGCCCATCATTCTGGAAGTGAACGTACGCTTCAGCCGCGAACTTCACCTGCGCGACAAGATTAAGATCACCTCCAAACTAGTGAGCCTGACGGGCAAAATCGGAAAACTCGAACAGATCGTTTACAACGGTGCCGGCGAGGAAAGTGCCAAGGCTCTTTTCACTATGGGGTTCTTCGATCTCAAAGCCCGCAAGCTCATCGCGCCAACGCCTGAATGGCTCAAGGCGGGCGGTTGGGACAAGCTCTAAGCCTGCGCAATGTGGGAAAGTGTGACGCTAGGCCTGATGACGGGGCAGGGGGTCTTGCTCCACCGAGCTAGGACGGTCTCAAAATCCGACACTTGAAAAGGTTTCGCGATGTAATCCGTCATGCCTGCTTCTAAGCAGCGCTTTCGACTTTCCGGGTAAGCGTCCGCAGTCAGCGCGATGATAGGGATCCGGCTCCAGCTGTGCTTTGAGCTCCGCACCCGTCGGGTTGCCTCTAGGCCGTCGAGTTCTGGCATTTGGCAGTCCATAAAGACGAGATCGAAGTGATTCGATTCGAGTTGTTTCAGGGCGGCCAAGCCGGAGGTTACACCCACGACCTTGTGTCCAAGTTCTTCGAGAATGGACTGGGTTACCCGGAAATTTACGGGGTTATCTTCGGCGACGAGGATCTGCAGGCCATCCGATGTTGATCGCACTTTTTTGGGGTGCAGTGAGCGTTTAGGTACGATGGCTGTCGGGCAAGATACTTCAAACCAAAAACGGGTCCCTTTGCCCGGTGTGCTTTCGAAACCCAGTTTTCCATCCATTGCTTCCACGAGCCGTTTGACGATGGACAGTCCCAGTCCAGAGCCACCGAATTCTCGCGTCGTAGAGCTTGAGCCCTGCGAGAAGACACCGAAAATGCGTTCTCGTTTGTCTTCTGGAATCCCCACCCCCGTGTCTCGCACCTCGGAGACAATCCGGCAGGTTTTACCGCCTGCGACACGATTGCGCACGGACCAGTGAATGCTTCCTTGGTGGGTGAACTTAATCGCATTGGACAGCAGGTTATTTAGAACTTGGCGGATGCGGGTTGGGTCTCCCGAGATGAAAACGGGCTCTTTCGGCAAAGCCGTGGTGAACGTTAAATTCTTTTGCTCAGCGCAGGCGCGGAAGAACGTCGCTACGCTATCTAATAGCTCGGTTAAGTTAAATGGGATGCTCTCAAGCTCCAGTTTTCCGGATTCTACTTTGGATAGATCGAGAACGTCGTTGAGCAAGTGGAGAAGGGTTTCGGCAGATTCCTTGATCGCTCCTGCATACTCCAACTGCCGGGCATCGGCGTTGGAGCGAAGCAGAAGGCTCGACATGCCGATGATGCCGTTTAGCGGTGTTCGTATTTCATGGCTCATATTAGCCAGAAATGACGATTTCATTTGAGAGGCTTCTAATGCGGCTTGCTCCCGGCCTAGGAGCTGCAGATTTTCGAGTTCGGATATTTTTCGTTCTGTCAGGTCTCGGCTAACCGTGGCGATGCCGCAGATTTTTCCAGTGGCTCGGTCCAGGAGAGGGAAGGCGTTCATCCAAACGGGTGTGCGTTTTCCAGCTCGGGAATCAAAGAAGGATGTTTCACCTTCCCACTTTCCCTTTTTGATGACTTGGGGAATCACGGTTTCATTTATGAGTGTGTAATCTTGGGGTGTGAAGAACTCCGCAACGCGGGCACCTTGGTAGTTCTCCCTTCCCACCATCCGTAGGCCTGCACAGTTCACGTACAGGACATTCTGGCTTAAATCGCAAATCCCAATGAAGTCGGTGGTGTTCTCGATGAGTGAGACGAACTTTTTCTGTTCAATCTCCAGGGTTTTCTGATCGTGGATATCGGTTGAAGTTCCGAACCAGCGCAATATCTTTCCGCTCTCGTCGCGGACGGGGAGCGCGCGTGCTAAGTGCCAACGGTAGGTTTGCGTCTTTCGGTCCCAGTAGCGGTATTCGATTTGGTAAGGCTGTCCGGTTTCAACAGCCGTATGCCAAGCATTGAGAGCGCGTTCCGCATCTTCCTTGGGTAAGATACTAACCCAGCTACTATCCCCCGTCTCGCCACGCGGGAAGCCTGTGTAGTCATACCAGCGCTGGTTGTAATAATCGGTCGTTCCATCGGCTCTAGTGCTCCATACAATCTGGGGCATAGAGTCTGCGAGTTGGCGGAAACGCGTTTCGCTTTCCTTGATAAGCGTCTCGGCCTCCCGTGCACTGCTGCGGTCGCGCAGGATTTTCGACATCCCAACCAGCGTTCCGGCTTTGCTCCGGATGGCGGAAAGGGTCAGCGATACCGGAATTATCTTTCCATCCTTAGAGAGCCGCTCAGTGTCGTGGTTTTGTATGCGTTCTCCCTCGCGGATGCGCTGGTGCAGCGTTAGGAATTCGCTTTGGTGCCCTTTGGGGTAGAGGCGATCTGTCTTCTGGCCCAGCATTTCGGCTGTCGAGTAACCAAAAAGTGTCTCGGCTCCATGGTTCCAGCTGGTTACATGGCCTTCCAGGTCTAAGCCGATAATCGCATCGTCTGAGTTTTCGATAATAGCGGCGAGGCGGAGGTTGGACAGCTCCGCTGCCTTTTGTTCGTTGATATCTGTGCAGGTGCCGAACCAGTTTTCGATCTCCCCAGTTCTCGACCGGATGGCACAGGCGCGCACCAGGAACCAGCGGTAGGTTCCATTTACTTGCTTCAGTCGGTACTGAGTTTGGAAGTCTTCTCCAGTGCGAATGCACCGGATCCAATGCTCTTTAGAAAGGACAACGTCCTCTGGGTGGATAATATCTTCCCAGCTGGTCGCTTTACCTAATACGTGGCCCGTGTACTTCACCCAACGGCGGTTGAAGTAGACGCCTTTACCCTTCGCGTTGGTCACAAAGACGAGTTGCGGGATGGATTCCGAAATCGCCCACAGAAGTTGAAACCGGTTTTCCGCGCCTTGGAGACTTTCCTGTTTTCGGCGCAGGGTGATGTCGTCCGTCATCCCAAGAAGGAGAGAGGGGCGACCCTGCGAGTCACGCAGGCATTGTAAGCGCGTGTGTAGGTACTGATCTTCGGGCCGGCCTTCGAAGGGGACGTGTTCCACTGGAAACTCTACAGGCCCTCCGCTTCCCATCGCGGCTTTGTCATTCGCCTCGAACTGCTCGGCCATCTCGTTGTTGAAGACTTCGTGGCAGTTTTTGCCGAGGACTTGTTCGCTCGAGATACCAGAGCTCTCGGCGACCTTCTTGTTCCAAATCACGTAGCGCATCTCATTCCGGCAATCCTTGCCGAAGACTCCGATGGGAAGTTCTTCGATAATCCCGTTTAGGTCATCGATACGTTTAAGGGCATTGGAGAGATAGCGGTTTTGGATCGCGAGAAGAGAGCACGCGAGCAAGACAAATGCGATCTCCCATTGGCCAAAATGGAGACCCATGCCAAGGACTGCCAGGGCGCCTAGGAGCACCGAGGCCTGAACTGCCCGGAGGTGACGCGTGGCAGTATTTCTGCGCCTGCGGCCGTTTTTTTACAAGAGGAAAGCCTGCACCTGTCTAAGAAGTAGACAGGGTGTAAAAAACTTCGACAGCGGATTTTAGACATGTGGAAACAACTACTTAGCGTGACGCCCTCAGGCGCCGTCTAAGTTCTAGACAGTGTGCCGTAAAAAGTTAGACACCGCATTTCGAGGAAAAACCCACAATCCTGAGCGCTTAGGGAAATGCTCCCGTCTGGCACACCCACTGCAATAAGCGACCTGCCTTCACACTAAGCCCACGAGAGAGAGATAACCATTTAAGGTTCGAATGCCTAAATACGCGCAGACCGCGTTTACAAGCTTTTGTGTCCTTTTCGTCTTGGCCTGCCCGGCTAAGTTGAACGCGACGGTGGAAGAGGAGAACCAGGTCGAGGTCGTCGTGGCATCTAATGCCATTGAGAACGTCCTTGCCGATGAAGCAGAAGCTGCACCAGCAGCTAAAGCTGCCGCGGTAGGGGACGCGGCAGCTTCGGGGAAGTCTCTGGTCGTGGTGTCGGAAGCCACGCCAGAGCAGATCGAAAGCGGCCAGGCGGAGCCTCTCCAAACGGTTGCTTTCCAAGCGCCCGCGAAGCGTGAAGCTGTCACGCTCGTTGCGCGCAGTAACGGGGGCGAGAGCAGTTCGGGGCTGCGCTTGACCCCCATGGCGGGAGCGGGCCTACACATTGGTCCGTGGAAGTTCAGCGTCCGTAATCAATACACGTTCGGTCTCGCGCTCGAGATGCCGGTCAGCCGCTTTTTTGCGGTGGAACTGGAAGGTGGTTTCACGAAGTACTGGATCTCGTATACCCAGAGCTTCGAAGCGCGCGGCAATATTCCTAAGCCGGACGACTACAGCGTTGACTACCAATTCAATCAATTCCTAGCAGGGACGAACGCCAAGGTTTACCTCACGGACACACGCTTGCGGCCTTTCATTGGGTTGGGAGCAACGGCGGTTTTGTATGACGTGTCCCGCGGTGTCGGGGCGGCGCGCACCGCTTACCGTCCGCTGGTGGGTTACGGCTCTCTGATGGCCGGCGTAGATTTCCGTATCAACAAAAGCATCTCGGTAGGGGCTCGCGCACAGTGGCTGACGCCTTTGATCAACCGCCCGATGACAGCTGCGGATTCGTCTACGACATCGTACCGTGGCTATGAAGAAGCCGCGATGATCAACTCGAACTTCACGCGTTTTATGGGTTCTGTGACGATTGCGCTCTAAGAGCTAAGGCCTGTTAGGCGTTCCGCCCAAGATCCTGGGGGAGGGCTCTTGTCTTCGGGCAAGCAGATCACGACGCGTTCTTTGGCGCGCGTGACAGCGACATAGAGAATGCGGTTATCTTCCGCGCGGTCTTCTGTCAGAGATTTCGCGCACAAGGCCTCGTATTCCGGGCTCTGTTTCACTTCGCCGTCCTGGCGGTAGCGGACGCCCAAGGCGCCTGTGTCCCATGCTAACCACGAACGGTGGTTGGGTGGTTTGCGGAGCGCATCCACGAGATACACTTCTTCAAATTCCAAACCTTTCGAACCATGCACGGTCAATAGACGCACGCCATGGGGGACGGTGTTTGCGAGCGGCGCGCTGACAGCAACCGAATCTTTTTCCCAAGCATCCAGAAGTTTCAGTGCTTGCTCCAGTGAGGGACAATCATTCAGGCCTTCCAATAAGCGGTACAGAACCGCGCCTCGGGCGGGGAACTTCCCCGTTTCTCCAAACAAGCGCTCCAGCAAAGAGAGAGGTTCTTTCTCGGGGGATTTCAGAAGCTCGGTGAACCAACGCAGCTGTTCTTTCGCGTACAGGCGATCCAGGAGCGGACCGGGGCCAGAGGTCTTGAGTGCAAAGAGCCGCTCCGGAGAGAACCCCCCGTAGGGCGAAAGCAAGAATGCACTTAAGGTAAAATCATCCTTCGGCATTGCGACGGCTCTTAAGAATGTCGCGAGATCGCGCACCTCATAGAATGAAAAGAGCCGTTGTATCGGTTCGCACGAAACGGGAATGCCAAGATCTCCCAGTGCTTCGGCAAAGCGTTCCATCCGTTCGCTGGCGCGGAAGAGCAGTGCAACCTCCGACGGCTTCACGCCCGCGCGTACGCGCTCGGCCACGCGGGCTGCGACCGCACGCCGTTCGGCCTCCACGGTTTCTCCACTCGTCTTACCGCCGTAGCGTAGCGTCTCAAATCCTGGGGTTTGGCATTTTTCTTCGCGCCCGGAGACCATTTGAGAGAGAGCCGCATCGAAAAGGCGGCCACTTAGGCGATTGAAGTCTTCAACGAGCTTCGGGCGTGCGCGGTAGCATGTATTGAGCTCGACGGCTTCCCCTCCTTGCGCGCTCAGCGACTCTCGCAAAGAGAGGAACAAGTGCACATCGGCCTGGCGGAAGCGGTAAATCGATTGCTTGGGATCTCCCACGACAAAAAGCTTCTGCGAGTCTGTGGCACACAGGGTGTTGAGAATCTCCCACTGGCCTGGGCTTGTGTCCTGAAATTCATCCACCAAGACTAATTTGAATAACCCTTGGTAATGCTGCCTGACGGGCTCGAAGCGCCGGAGTAAAACGCGGGCGTTATACTCGAGATCATCGAAGGTAAAGCGATCCTGCCCCCGCAGAGCGTCGTTCCAGAGATCGAGCAGGTGGTTGAGGGCTGAGATCAAAAGCCGCGCGGGTGGAGACTCCACGGGCCGGTCTAGGACTTCACGGCAATCGTGCGGCCGTTGCAGGGCTTCTTCGGCAATATCCGACAAGTCTTGCGGTGACCAATAGGTAAAGAGAGCGTCTTGCAGCGCCGGAGAAAGTTTCCGGAACCAAGCGCGCTTTACTTCGGGCATGAGGGCCGCGCGTTCCAGGGGTTCAAGCACCGTGCCGATCGGTGGATTTTCCAGAAGGCGAGACCATTGCCGAACAACCTGCAGACAAAAGCCATGGAGCGTTCCGATCCAAGGCGAGTGGGCGATACTCTCTCGGGTGCTCTCGGGAGCTTCTCTGAGCTTTTCTATGAGCCGGTCGCGGAGCTGTTGGCCGGCTTTGCGCGTGAATGTCACGGTCAGGATCTGATCCGGTGTAAGCCCTGAAGCGAGAGCCGCGCAGTAACGCTCCACCAGAACGGCCGTCTTGCCACTACCTGCCGACGCCGTGACGCAAACGGGGCCGCGGGCGTCGATGGCAGTGCGCTGTTCGGAGCTGAGTTCGAAACTCATGTGAGGCCTCCTGTCCAGCCGTGCCGCTGCCGGCATAAATCCCCATAGCCACAGCGGTCACACGCCTTGTCCGAAGGTGTGGGAGGGTGCTCGGGTTGGGCGAGGCGTTGACCCAGGGCCGTTAGGTGCTTTTCGCCCGTTTCCAAGAGGGCGTCCCAAGCTTCAGCGCTGAGCGTATGCCCACGCGTGAGTGCTTTCGCCGCTGTTGGCGGCAGGGCATCCGCTCGCGCGAGCCCGCGGCGCACTTCGCCTTGTTTTAGATCGTAAAACAAAACACCCGCGACGCTGCCGAAACGGCTACGCGCTGCCAGCGCATAAATGAGCGCCTGAAACTCCGTGCCTTTTTTGATCTGCTCCGGAGAAAAATCGACAGTGCCGGTTTTGTAATCAATGACAATCGCCTGGCCTTGCGCGGTTTGGTCGACGCGGTCCCAGCGGCCTCGCAGGCGTAGACCCGATGTTTCGATTTCAAAGGCTTCTTCAAAACGGTACGGATTGAGCTCACCGAGTGCTGTGCGCAAGTCGGTTTCCAATCGCAGGACCTGCGCAGCGATCGGCGCGAAGCGCTTTTTGAATGCCGCTTCAAACCACGGAACATCGGTCCACTCCGCGCGGCGCTCTTCCACGAGAGTTTGAAAAATCTCTTCGAGGCGCTCGGGCGTCGCTTCTCGCCAGCTACCAAGCTTGAAGACTTTCTCTAAAGTCCCGTGGACTAGGTTGCCGAAGATCAAGGCGAATGAATCCGCCGTGTCCAAACGTGGCGCCAAGCGCAGCCGGTGCGAAAAATAAAACTGCGTTGGGCAGTCGGCGAACTTGTCCAAGGAACTTGCAGAGAGTGGCCCGCCCGCATTGGGAGGGCAGATGTAATTCATTCTGCGTTTTTCTGAAGCGGAAGGCCGAGGCGCGAGCGATTTCCAATCCCCATTCGGAGCCTCGCCCGCGTGGAAGAAAAACCGGTGGCCAGCCGAGCGAGCTTTTAGCGTTTGCAAATATTCCGCGTGGCGAATGGTTTTGGGTTCCGCCTCGGGCAGGTGAAATCCCGCGTCGCGTAGGCGCCGGCGCTCTAGGCTATCGAGTGCCAAGCGATTGGTTTCGCGTTCTTCCGTTTGCAAGAAAAACAGGCTCACGCTACCGGCAGCACCCGGAAGCGGGTGGAGGGGCAGGATCTGTGGATTAGAAATCCCGTGGCTCGCAAGGCGGCAACGCAAGTACGCACTCGAGGCGGCGCTGCCGGAAAAGTGCAGGCGTGGTTCAATACCTTTTTCGGAAAATGCGGCGGCTTTGGCTGCCAGGCGATCGAGGCTGGTGACGGCGCTGGCCGAAAGAGGCACGGCAGAAAACAAGGCACCCTCGACGGGCTCGGGTTCCCATTCCCAGGTTTCCCGCAAAGCCGATTGCCCCGGAATTCCGGAACTCAAACCCGCCCACTCAGCAAACAAAGGCGAGGGGCTCGCGCCGCGAATAAAGACTGCTGGTTCCGCGCTTTCGCCGTGGCGGCACGCTTCGATCAACCGCAGCGTGCGAGCCACGCGATCGGCGGTGGCAAGCTCGCTCTCCACATACAAGCGCACGAGCTTTTGGAGAAACTGGTTTTTGGGCGTTTCCGGCAGGAACGAAAAACAGAAGTCGACGTCTTCGGGTGTGTTGAGTGGTGCGCCCCGGAGTTGTTCGACGGTCAGCCACCAGTCTCCCGTTTCCGCGGGCGCTTGGCGCAAGGATTGTTGGAAAGCGGCGCTGGCCTCCGCAAAGCCTTCGGGTTCTGCTTCGCCCCGGAGTTCGAGCGCTTCCTCCCAGCTTAACCAGTGTTCCGTGGGCAGCGAAGCAAATGCAGCTCGGCACGCATCGCGCATTTGCTTGTCTTCAAAAACCACCCAATCGGCCATGCGCCTAAACTAGAGCGCTCCGGAAGGGTTGGCAATTTCCCTTGTAGGGCACCGGCCCTCACGGTACGAGCAGGGCATGCAAGTCGGAATCGGGCGCCTGGTGCTGCGCTTGCGGCACTGCCACAGTCTAAAAGACAAAAGAAGCGTAGTGCACAGCCTTGTGCAAAAACTGCGTAATGGCGGCTGGAGCGTCGTGGAGTACGAGACGCAGGAAAATCTTAAGCTCGCACAGATTGGAATGGCGTTCGTGTCGGTGAACGCCAGCGACCTGGCGGAACGTTTCTACCAAGCCGATCGGCTGCTGCTGGGGGATTTCGAAGTCGTGAGTTTCGACAAAGAGACGCTGGATGGTCTGGAAGCCGAAAGTGACGAGGACGCCGTCGATCCAGAGAATATCCTAGACGAACGCGATCCCGATTAGTTCTTGGTGAGCAGCACTGAGTAGTGACAAGAGGCTGTTAGCGTCGTGGAAGGCTCGTACAGGGCTTCCGTGAGTTTGAAAGTGTAACCTGCGGCCGATTTTTCCACCGAAGCTGCCAAAGTCTCATTCCGGCTGGGGTTCGTTCCGCGGGTTCCAAATTCGTTATAAGCCGTAGTGCTATTGCCGGAAGTCTTTGCATAGCTTCCGCCTGTTCCCAAGTCGCCATCGAACGCGTATTCCATCACCGCGAGCCCCGACCGCCCACTCGAGGTCAGTACATACACCATGTGCGACTGCTTGTAGCCACTCGTGTCTTTCTCGACCTTCAGGCCGGTGATGTTTTTGAAATCGAAGCGGTTGCACTCTTTCGCGTTCTGATTGCGAATTAACGGAGCGCCGACTGTTTTGTATTCCCCGACGAATGCATCGAACGGGTTAGCGGATGCCGTGGTGGAAATCAGCGCTGCGAGAAAGAGGTTTTTCATGCAGTCGATTTTAGTGAGATGGCGGGCGAAAAGCCATAGGGAGGGCTGACGCGCCGTTCGGGTGGGTGCTTCCTTCTCGCTCTGAGCGGCTTGTCACCCGATCGCCCTTGGCGCTCGGGATGTCTTTCGGATCTCTTTTATGGGTTGGGCAGTTTGCGGGAGATTGTCGGCTTTTACGAGCGGGTGCCTGACTGACGGCTTTTCCGTGCAAGGTCTTAATCGGAGCGTGCTGGCCTGGTGTTTCGCCCCGCAAAACCGCTTTGGGATTTATGTAATGTTTTGGGGAAGGGAAAAACACATTCCCCGGGGAATGTGCTTTAGCAAAATAACCCTGGAAGCGGTGCCGAGTTTTTCGGCAAGAGCGATTAGACCCTTATAAGCGTAAGAGCGCTGAACAACCCTGGAAGCGACGGCGTGTTCCGAGCTTCTCCCCACTAGACCTCCGAGAATTATTTAATCAAGGCAGGCGCCTATCGGCCGGGTCCCGAGCGATCTTAGCTCGGGATCCCGGATCGAGGCTGCGTTTGCCGTTCCTCTATTTTAGGGGAGCGCGGGCTGATTTTTTATTGACCGGGTTTTCTTTCTTCGACGATTTGCGTTGAGCTCCGCACCTGCCGTTTTTATTCAAAATCTTTTGCTCCTCGATGAACTCAACGCTGCAGCCATCCTCCGCGATTCTAGAAGGCATCGAGATCTGACTATCTGCGCATCCAAAAAGGCCCGTTTAAAACCCATGGTAACTACTTCCTAAGTGAGGTGTGCGCCGTGAAGAAAAACCTACAGATGACTCTTAAGTCGCAAAGCGATCGTTACATTCTTCGGGGAATGGAGATGCTGATCGCAAAAGATCGTAAGCTCAAGTCGGATTTCTTGATCTATTTGGGTGAGGCGGATTACCGAAAGCTCTATGCGAAAGAAGGGTATTCCAGTCTCTTTCGTTGGTTGACCGAGAAGTATGGGTTCTCTGAAAGCTCTGCGTTGAAGCGCATCCAAGTTTCTCGGTTGGCTTTGAAGTTTCCATTTCTCTATAGGGATATCGCGTCAGGCAAATATACGCTATCGGCGCTCGGGCGGCTTGCGCCCTTTGTGAATGGTGCCAATGCGCCGGTGTTGTTTGGCGCGGCTGAAAAGAAGAGTGTCCGGCAAGTGGAAGAATTCTTGGTGACTCAGTTTCCCAAGGAAGAGGTCGAGGATCGCCTGCGCAAGAGCGTTAGCCCTTTGGGTGAGGATCGGCACCAGGTGCAGTTCACTGCAAATAGCGAGTTTGTTTCTGATCTGGAAGAAGCCCGGACTCTCTTAAGCCATAAGCCCCAAGGGTAAGCTGGCCGAGATCTTGGGCTTGGGGCTTAAGTCCTTGCTCAAAGAGCTTAAAAAGACGGTGCGTAAAGCTGCGCCGAAGCGGGAGATGGCTGTGGCGGTCGAAGCGGCTAAGCCCATGCCGACTGGCTCTCGTTACATTCCCCGGGGAATGCGCAGGCAGTTAGACAATCGGGACGAAAGGCGCTGCCAGGAGAAGCGGCCGGATGGGTCGATCTGCGGCGAGTCGCGGTTTCTTGAAATAGATCATATCCAGCCGTTCGCTTTGGGAGGGCCGAATAAGCCTGAGAATTTGCGGCTGCTTTGTTGGGCGCACAATGCTCTGAGGGCGGAAGCCACTTTTGGAAAGTGGCAACGCAGAAGGTCACGAGAGTGATGCTTACTGGTAGTGGACAATCCGAGAAGTGTCTTTCGACCAGGCTTGGACAGCGGCGTCGTACTTCTCTTGGGTGATGTAGGAGCATTCGATCGTGTGCATAGGGGAGGCAACATAGGGACCGAGAAACTGGGAACAGAGGTTGAGCATTTTCTGGTCGTCGCCGGGTTGGTAGTGCAGAACTCCCTCTGAGGCCGTGCTGGGTGAGCCGGCGCCGTCGCAGCCGCTCTTGTAGTCGAGGGTGAGCCCTTGGAATCCAAGTTTCTTGGCAGCGGCCATGAATTGAGCGGCATCGATATTGCTCTTTAGGTGAACCCAGATAGCGCCCTTTTTCCGGCTATTGAAAACTTCGCGAGTTCTATCGATGGAGATATTTGGGCATCCCCAACCCGTACTTCCTCCGCTACTCCGGCAGCCATTCGAGTAAATGCAATACTGCGTTTTATGGAAGTTTTGATTGTTCAGAAACCGTACGGGAGTTACGCCGTTTGAGCTAACCGTCTTGGTTGCGAGTTGCACTACCTCGGATGCCGGTAGCTTGAGAGGCTCTACTTGGGGCGGGGCCGCTTGGGCCACGTGGCGATTAGGAGCCTGAGGGCTTGGTCCGCTAGGTTCCGTACTCCCATGGCTATCTAGCAAGTGATACCGCCCACAGTTTGGGCAGAGACCGAAGCGCGGAGGGTTGTAGGTGCCGCGGTTTTGGTAATTACGCGACGGCGTATTTCGCCGCCAAAACCACGCGTCTGAAGAACCGCTGATTAAGGAAATAGCAACGGCTGCTAAGATAAGGCGGTTCACGGAGCCCCCCTAATGCCTAGGCGGTTTTGTCTTGTTGGGTGAGATGCGCCTGCCGAATTTGGGAGAGCAGGCCTTCTAATTCTTTGAATTCGTCGTCATTGCGTAAGCGAAACTCCCGCGTCCAGTCGCCTTGGCTATACAGCCAGAGCTGGCGTTGGAGCGCGACGATAGGGCCTGTGAGTCGGCGAGTTGCGAAAAAGGCCGCGGCGAAAGCAATGCTGATTGTGAATAAGAACAACAGAAAGAGCGAGACTTCGAGCAGGCGCTGTTCGTGGCGGACGATTTCAATCACCTGTGCGCTGATGCCGAGTTCATCGCCCATGAAAAGGCTGTAGTTGCGTTGGATGAACCAAGCCATCACGAAGATCGTCACGAGCGCGCTGAAGGCCGAGACGAGGGTGAGCCCCATTGCATACTTCAATTGAATGGGAAGTCCCTGGAAACGCCGGCGCTGTTGGACACGAAGCTGCATTCGCTTAGTTTAACAGCAAACGCCCAAGCTCCGATAGGTTTGCCACGTCGTGCAGTGGGCCATGTTTTTCATAGAGGCGGCGCGTCTCGCAGGGGGCCGCGCCCTCCATCGCATCCGCCCAGGCTTTTTGCTGAGTGTGTAGGCTCTTTTGGTATTCCCAAAGTCTCTTTGCACCGGCGGGAAGATCCATTGGCGCTTCGGGGGGTAAGGGCTCCAGGCGATTGAGCACGAGGCGATCCAGCGGGATGTTTTTCTCTTTGAGCATTTCTCGGAAACGGGCGCAGTCCTCGGCACGCGCCTCGCTCGGTACGCTCACCATAACAAAACTCGTTTGATCGCTGCGGAGCGTTTCCAGTACTTCGAGATTACGCTTTTGGAATCCGGCCTGCATGCCTTCGAGGTCAGCCAAGAAACTACCGAGAGAATCGAGAAACTCTGCTCCGAAGATTAACTTCAGTGCTCCCATGGCGACTTTCGTGCCGGCCTTAAAGAGTTGGAGGTAAAGCTTGCCGCCCCCTTGGAACCATTTAAGGACAGAGTTGTCCATGAAGTCCGCCATGCGTTGGGGCGCTTCAAAGAGTTCAGCGGCGTTATCACTGGGCGGAGTATCGACGACGATTTTGTCGTAGCGTGGGTCTTTGACAAACTCTAGGAGCCGTTCCATCGCCGCGTATTCGTGCGAGCCACCCAGATTCTCCACCATTGTCTTGTAGAGTGGGTGGGCTAGAACGCGGTCGCGCTGTTCGGGCGAGGTCGCAAACTTGGAGATCACGCGATCAAAGTAATGATCCGTATCCAGCATGGTGGCCCAAAGTTCTCCGCCACCGACATCGATTTTTTGGAGTTCACTGTCAAAACCCGTGAAGCCCAATGCCTGGGCGAGGCGTTTTGCCGGATCGACCGTCAATACGACCGTCCGGTGTCCTTGCTGGGCTAACGCGATCCCGAGGGAAGCCGCTAGTGTCGTTTTCCCGACGCCCCCGGGTCCCCCGACTAAGTACAAGCGCTTGTGTTTCACAGCGCCTCCAAAAAGTCTGCCGTCGATTGGACGCTGGCTTTCCAGCCGGCTGTGGCAAAGCGGGGGATTTTTACCGTAGGGAGACCCAAGCCGTGGGCAGCCATCCGGCTCGCCTGTTCCGCGTGTTCGGTGCTGACAGCGCGAGCGAATCTTTCGACTTCACCCTCGAGCCGGTCGAGTTCTGTCGGCTCAAACGCCGCGAAATTCGGTAGGCATTGGTTGAAATGGGCATAGCCGAAGGAAAAAGAGTGCAGCGCCTGGAGTTCGCCTTTGAGCAGCTGGCACTCTCGCAAGGGCAGCTCTTCCGGCAATGTCACGAGATCTAATCGGACATCGTTTGATTGAAAGAGGTTCAACACGCGCTCCGTATCGCGCGCGATGAAGCCCATTTTAAAAATTTTCTTCAATCCCAAGGGGGATTTAAAGAACGCCTTGGCGTGCCCGCTGCTGGGCATATCAATCAGGAGGGTCTCGTATTCCCCGCGGTTCACAAGTTCCCAGATTTTCCCGGCTATCACCGCGTCCGAAAGGCCTGGAGCGGCCAATACAAAGGTCCGCAACACGCGGTTGTCCAAGACGCTGTCGTAGAGGCGCTCAAACTTGATCAAAGTCAGTGCGTACTCTTTGAAAGTCGTCAGCGTATCGAGTCCCAACCAGGGAATGCCGAGATCGACGAGGGCCGGCGGTGCAGGCTTGCCGGCGGGCTGCCAGCCAACGACCGCGACTTTACGCCCGCGGCGCTGGCAAGCGAGTGCGGTGGCCCAAGCTAGCGTGCTTTTGCCCACGCCCCCTTTGCCGGTAAAGAAAATCGCTTTGCGACGCAAGCTGTCGTCTAAGTAACTCAAGCTGCCAAAATACTGGCCTGCGGGCCGGACCTCAAGCAGGTAAACAAGGTCTAGCGGCCGGTTGCGTGGGGCAAGGGGAAGGGGTAGCCTAGAGAATTATTGAAACCCATTGAGGATGCCCCATGAAAAAGAGTCTTCGCGTCTTGCGCGTCTTGGCTGTGGTTCCATTCTTCTGGTTGACCGGTTGCGGAAGCCAGCAGTTCACCCAGGGGAGCTACGATGATGTCGCTGAAGACCGTCTCTTGGACGATAAGTTCAATGAGTCGGACATGCGCCGGATTGCCGACGCCATGGTGGAGTCGCTCACCGCAAGCCCGATGGTGAAGGATAACAAAAAGCGCCCAGTGGTTTTAGTGACGCTCGTGAAGAACCGCTCACAAGAACACATCGACATGAAGAGCATGACGGACAAGATCCGCACCGCCCTTGTGAAGAGCGGGAAGTTCCGGTTCACGGAAAAAGAAACCCGCAGCGAATTGGCGGAGGAAATGGAATACCAAACCCAGTCTGGCTATGTGGATCCTTCGACGGCACGCCGCATGGGCAAACAGGTTGGCGCCGATTTCTTTCTCACGGGCGAAATCGCCGACCGAGTCCAAGAAGTGGGCCGCAAGAAGTACATCTACTACAAAGCGACCTTCAATCTTGTGAACATCCAGACGGGTATTCTCGATTGGACGGATGAAAAAGAAATCCGCAAGTACTACCAAAAGCGTTCTGTCGGGTTGTAATTCGTGCGGCATATTGGCGCAGCCGCCCTCGTAATCGCGGGGCTTCTTAGCGGGTGCGCGGGGTATTCGGAACGAGTCCGTGCTCCGCGTCGTCTCTATGAAAGCGGCCTTTATGATGGCGCGGCGACAGAGCTCAAATCCCTGGCGGGTCGCAAAGACAACGACCGGCTTCTGTACCTTATGGACCTCGGCATGGTTTACCACGCCGACAAAAAGTACAAAGAAGCGATCGAAACTTTCCTAGAGGCCGAAAAGCTCGCCGACGCACACGACTTCACGAGTATTTCGCAGGAAGTCGGCAGTGTCGTGACCAATGACGATGCCAAGTTCTACGGCGGTGAGGAGTTTGAAAAGCTGCTCATCAATGTCTACCTCGCACTGGATTACACGTTCTTGGGCAACTGGGACGACGCGCTCGTGGAGTGCCGCAAGGTAAACCACAAAATCGATATGAAGCTCGCGCAGGGGCAGAAGTCTTTCGAGCACAATACTTTCGCAAAGTACCTGGCCGCGACCCTGTTTGAATCCCAGGGAGATCTTAACTCCGCCTTCGTCGATTACCGGACGCTTTATAAATGGGATCGCAAACTGCCGCTTTTGGGAGATGCGCTGCTTAGGGTTTCCGATAGGCTGCAGGCGTCGCAGGAATTTCAAGAGTACAAGTCGGCCTACCCGATGGTGAAAGATTACCGGCTGGGGAAGGGCTATGGCGAAGTCGTTCTAGTTCTTGAACAGGGCAAAGGGCCCATTAAAGTCCCGTCCTACCAGATGCGCTTGGTGCCCGTTTTTTCCCGCCGAAACTATACGGTGCGCCAG
>JAIEOG010000051.1 GCA_019750655.1 bacterium | reverse complement strand
TGGTTCGCTTACCTGGTGTTGTCGTTTGGATTCTTAGAGATGACGTTCGGCATGTGGGTGTGGGGCCTCCGGGTAGGGTTTGGCCAGGAAAGCCGCTTTTGGAAGAAGACGGCCCGCGTGGCGATGGGGATGCTTTTTTACCCGTTGGTTGCCCCGGCGTTGCTCTTGGTCTTTCGCAGCAACGGCCGCACGCTGATGGATACACTCAGCCAGACGCACGTTTACGGCGTTGGCCCCGCCTGATAGCGTGGGCGCGATTGAGAAAAGCCACGGATAAAATTCTAACGATCGATCGCGCAGCGGGGTTTGCAGCCTCGCTGCGGAGCCAGGGAATCGAGATTATTTCCACTAACGGCTGCTTCGATCTCTTGCACGTCGGGCATACGAGCTACTTAGAGCGAGCCCGGCTTTTGGGCGACAAACTCTGGGTGGGGCTAAACTCCGATGCTTCCGTCAGGCGCCTCAAAGGCTCAACACGCCCTGTCCAAGATCAAAACGCGCGCGCCCTGCAGCTTGCGTCTTTGGAGTCCGTCGATTTCGTAACCATCTTCGACGAAGACACGCCGGAAGCTTTCCTGGAAAAAATCCGTCCCACCGTCCATGCCAAGGGGGGTGATTACGATCCCTCGGCGCTCCCGGAACGTGGGGTCGTTGAAAAAGGCGGCGGCAAAGTCGTTTGCCTCCCGCTCGTATCGGGCTTTTCCACTACGGAACTAATCCGCAAACTTCAGCAGGCGGGCGATGCTAGTCTTTAAGATCTTACTTTTTCTGACGGTGGCGGCAGTCGCTTGGTGGGGTTTTGGAAAGTACTACCAAACTATCCGCGATTGTTACCGCGAGGACGCAGAAACTCGTAAGCGCGAACGCGAATCAAAAGTGCTTCCCAACGAAAAATGAAACAGCCGGGTCGGCATTCACTGCCTCCACCTGAAAAGAAACCTGCACAGGCAATTCGATTTCTGCACCAACGAACAAATGCGTGCCCAATCCAATCGCGCCTTCGGGAATGCTTTGGGCGAGGGCCGGGTGAACGTGTCCTCGGCTTGCCATGAGTGCCGCGCCAATAAAGGGTTTCAACCGGACGTAGTCTTTGCTGATAACAACTCCGACTTCTGCGGTGGTGGCTTCGAACTCACCTTGGAAGGCATTCACCTGCGTGACCCCAACCCAAGCCGCCATGGCAGCCCATTGCTCGGATTCCGGCGCAAATGTCCATTTCAGCGCTCCGCCGTAGGTCGCTGCCGTGTTCAAAGCAAAAGGCAGAGCACTTAAGGTGAGTTCCAGGCGCTGGAAAAGCCCCTTGGATAGGTAAATGCGGGGAGCGATGAGCAAGTTATCGATGCTGCCCGTTTGGTTTCCAAGCAAGCGTAGATTCCCCGTCGATAAAAACACGGTTTCGACGCCGATTTTCGTTCCCGGCCAAGAGGGGTAAGCATCGGCAGCGCGTAGGATGCGTGTAGCAGCCCCCATGCCCAGCACGCGCGTTACTTCTTCAATCTGTGGGACGGTGAGAGCTCCCGGGAGCGTGGCTGCGCTTCCAATTCCGCAAAGAAGTAGGGCGAAGAGAGCAAATCGCATGGGAAGATTCTACGAGACGCGTCGAGACATAACAAGCCGCGTGGTTGCCAAAGTGCGGCGACAGGCCGAAGATTTTCCCTGTGAAAGAAACTACACTTTGGGATCCCGCTGGATCCACCGCGGCTTGGGATTGGGCACAGAGTTACTTGGAGTTCTTAAAGGTCGAAAAGAACGCAAGTCCCCACACCCTTTCAAATTACGAACTCGACCTGCGCCAATGGATGCGGTTTTTGAATCGCCGCGCCAATGATCGCGTGGATGCCGACCGGCTCACCGATTTGAAGCTGATGCGCGGCTTTCTCGCGGAGGAAATGAAACGCTATGAACGCAGCACTGTGGGCCGCAGGCTCTCGGTGATCAAAGGCTTCCTGAAGTTTCTCTACCGCGAGGGCCACGTTCCTAAGAACTTGGCTAAACTTGTCACGCTTCCGAAAGCGCACATAAAGCTACCTCATGTGTTGAAGCCGGAGGATGTCACAAAGCTGATTGATGGCGTGGAACCTGTCACCCTTTTGCAAAAACGATCGCGCGCGATGATGGAGCTTCTTTATTCCACCGGAATGCGTATTTCCGAATTGGTTCAGCTGACTTACGCCGATGTGGATTTTCGCCAAGGCACGGTGCGCGTACGCGGAAAAGGCGACAAGGAGAGGCTGGTTCCGATGGGGCGGCATTGTCAAAGAGCGATCCATGACTATATTGCTGCCATGCCGGCGGCGCTCACAAGAGAAGCCGCGATGCCCTTATTTCTCAACCGCGATGGAGAGCGCGTTTCAGTAAGAACGCTGCAACGCAATCTTCGGCATTACGCGGTGGAAATTTTGGGTGGGGAGGGGTTGAAAGTCAGCCCGCACACCTTCAGGCATTCCTGTGCGACTCACTTACTCGCCCGTGGGGCGGGTCTGCGGGAAATCCAGGAGCTGCTCGGACACGAGTCCTTGGTTACCACCCAGAAATACACTCAGGTGGATACTGAAAGACTCAAGCGTTCATACCAAGCAGCGCATCCGAAGGAACGCCGAAGAAAGAAACCTGGTAACGCATGAAACGCTGGCCCGCAAACAACCGCCCTCGCATCCGATCCACGACTGTTCTCTGCGTCTCGCAAGGCGGGCGCACGGTTATGGCATCCGACGGGCAGGTGACTTTGGGGGACACGATTATCAAAGGATCGGCAAAGAAAGTGCGCACCCTTTTTGGTGGCCGAGTACTCGCGGGTTTTGCCGGTGGCACAGCCGACGCTTTCACGCTCTTTGAGCTTTTTGAAAAGAAACTCGAAAAATACTCCGGCGATCTTACTCGCAGTGCTGTGGAGCTGGCGAAGGATTGGCGTATGGATCGCAACCTGCGCCGCTTAGAAGCGATGCTCATCGTTGCAGATACGAAGAAACAGTACATCGTGTCTGGTATGGGCGATGTCATCGAGCCTGACGAAGGGATTTCGTCGATTGGCTCCGGTGGTCCCTACGCAAAGTCCGCAGCGCTCGCGCTGAAGCGGTTTTCGAATTTAAACGCCACTGAGATCACTAAAGAGGCGATGGCACTGGCCGCGGATCAGTGCATTTACACGAATAACAACCTCACCGTGGAAGTATTGGAAGCTTGATGAATAACGAACTCGAAAAACTAACTCCCCCGGAGGTCGTCCGGGAGCTGGACAAGTACATCGTTGGCCAACAAGAAGGCAAACGCGCCGTGGCCGTTGCTCTGCGCAATCGCTGGCGTCGGCAGCAGCTAGAGGGCACGCTACGTGACGAAATCCAGCCGAAGAATATTTTGATGATGGGCCCTACGGGCGTCGGGAAAACCGAAATCGCCCGCCGTGTAGCGCGCCTGACAAATGCGCCTTTTGTGAAGGTGGAAGCCACCAAATACACCGAAGTCGGTTACGTCGGTAAAGACGTAGAATCGATGGTGCGCGACTTGGTCGAAACCGCGATCAATATGGTCAAGCAGCAAGAGCGCGACCTCGTGGCGCCCAAAGCGCGCGAACACGCTGAAGAACGTGTGCTCGATCTCCTTTTGCCGCCAGGGTCCACCTCAGCAGAAGCCGCAAACCTCCAAGCGCCGACACGCGATAAGTTCCGTGAAATGCTACGCCGGGGAGAACTCAACGACCGCGAAGTCACACTCGATGTGAAAGAACGCGTTCAGCCAAACTTTGAAATCATGGCTTTTCCCGGCATGGAAGAAGTCGACACCAACCTACGCGATATGCTGGGCAATATGCTGCCGAAGAAAAACAAGCGGCGGCATATGAAGGTGAAAGACGCCTTCAAAGCCTTGGAGCAGGAAGAGTCGTCTAAACTCGTCGATATGGAACGCGTGATCCCCAAAGCGATCAAGCTTGCCGAACAAAATGGGATTATATTTCTCGATGAATTGGACAAGATCGCAGAAGCTCGGGATAGCTACCGCAGTGGCGCGGGTGTTTCTCGCGAAGGCGTGCAGCGTGACTTATTGCCTATCGTTGAAGGCAGCAATGTCACGACGAAGTACGGAATGGTGAAAACGGACCACGTGCTGTTTATCGGTGCGGGCGCGTTCCACCAGGCAAAGCCTTCGGATCTTATTCCAGAATTGCAGGGGCGCTTCCCTATCCGTGTCGAGTTGCAGTCTCTCACCACCGATGATTTTTACCGCATCCTTACCGAGCCGCAGAGCAGTCTCGTGAAGCAGTACGCTGCTTTGATGAAAACCGAAGGTCTGGAGCTGACATTCACTGAAGACGCGATCCGCGAAGTTTGCGAGATTGCGACGGCAGTGAACGAACGCACTGAAAACATCGGCGCGCGCCGGCTGCACACGATTCTCGAAAAAGTGCTGGATGAAGTGAGCTTTAATGCTTCGGAACGCCGGGGCGAGAAATTCGAAATCACGCCCCAGTACGTCCGCCAACGCGTGGGCAACCTGGTCGAAAACGTCGATCTCAGCCGCTACATTCTCTAGCTAATCGTGATCGCGACTAAGAACATCCTGTTCATTGGGGCGGGAGCATCCGTCGGAGCGCGTTTGCACTTGCCTCGTAGGCCGCCATTAGGCAACGAACTTTGTTCGTGGCTTCGCGGTATTGAATCTGAGTTGCTAAGACCAGGGTTGGCGGACCTTCGAGTCACTGTCGAAGAAGGCTTTGGGATCCTGAAGCGATGGCCGACCGAGAACAATTTCGAGGCGCTACTATCTAAATTGGAGGGTGACGATGTTTTTCGAATGCAGCGGTTGCTCATGGTTGCATTTTCCGACCTAACCGATCGACCAACAAACATGAGGGGCTCGGATCTGGGTTTTGAAACCAGGGCGGACCTTTATGATGATCTCGTTGAAATCTTAGGCATCAATTCGGCCGACTGGGCCATCGTTTCTTTAAACTACGATTTACTCTTTGAAAGTGCGCTAATTCGCAAAGGGATTCCGTACCGTTACCCTCAGTTCCCCGACCGCAGCACTTGTGGCGCGAACGAACCCTTGAAGGTGTATAAGCCCCATGGGTCGATAAACTTTTTTGCCAACGGTCAATATCAAGGCTTTCACGCCAACGGAGCTGCCGCACGCCCGATGCCAACGACATTCTCAATCTCCGCGAACGGGCGGGTTACACCCGACTTTGGGATCGTTTTTGCTGCCCCTCCCGGGGCTGACAATGTCTTATGGGTGGCAAATGGCTCCTCGATTTCGCTTCCAGTGATGGCAAACTATAGAAAGGGAAAGGACATCCTGGTCAACTTTCGTCAGTTGAATTCTGTTCGTGCGGAATCAGTTGCCGAATTCCAAACAGCCACGCGGTTGGTCGTGATCGGCGTGCGTATGATTGACGCCTCAGATGACCAGTTCGTTTCGGATATTTTTAAGATTCGTTTTCAGTCTATGGACTACATCTGCGGAAACACCGCCGAAGGAGAGTCAGTGCGAAAGTTGCACGATAACGCGGAAATATTTGATAGGGGCCTGGCAGCCTATCTGAATTCAAAAAAAAGATGAGCTCGCTTGGTTATTGGATTTCTCGCGTGAGGTATTGATCTAAGGTAGTGTGCGCTCGTGTTGCCCCCTATTTCCCTATTTGGAGAGCGCTTCGGCCCCATCCGCTATTTGATGGCGCCGATGGCGGGCATCTCGGACATCGTTTTCCGTTCGCTCATCCGCGAGATGGGTGCTCAGGCGGTCGTGTCAGAATTGCTTTCGGCTGAGGGCCTCGTGCGGGGCGGGGAGAAAACGCGCGATATGATGCGTTTCGATGAGAGCGAACGCCCCGTCGGCATCCAGATTTTTGGTTCCAGTATCGCTTCCATGACCGAAGCCGCGAAGATCGTGCAGGCCGAGGGCGCCGATTTCGTGGACATCAACTTCGGCTGCCCCGTGAAGAAAGTCGTTTGCGACGGGGCAGGTGCGGCTTGGTTGAAAGAGCCGCAGAAGCTGGGCGAACTGCTCACTTCAATGAAACAAGCTTTGCGGATCCCCCTCACGATCAAGATTCGCACGGGCTGGGATGAAAGCTCCATTAACGCCGCAGAGGTTGTGAAAGTCGCGGCCGAGTGTGGCGTCAGCTGGGTCGCGATCCATGGCCGCACACGTGCGCAAGGCTATTCGGGTTTGGCGGATTGGGAACTCATTCGCCAAGTCGCCGTGAAAAGCCCCATTCCGATTATCGGCAATGGCGACATCATCACCGCCGATCAAGCTATCCACCGCATCGATCAAGGCTATGCGCATGCGGTGATGGTGGGGCGCGGAGCTTTGAAAAATCCTTGGATCTTCCAACAAATCCTCGGGCAGAACCCGGATTTCGATTTCGTTCAGCTGGTAAACCGCCACTTCGATTTAGCCATCCAACACCGTGGGAAATTCCGTGCATTTTTGTCTCTGAAAAAGTTCCTCGCTTGGTACGCCACCGGCTATCAAGGTGCCTCGGCTTTCCGCCAAAGCATTTTTTCTTCCGAAGACATCGAAGTGCTACGAGGCCGCGCCTTGGAATTCTTCGCGCAGGTAAACTTCCGCCCGAAGTCCGATGACGGCCAGCCGTTCTTGATGGGGGGACACGGGTGAGTGAGCTAATCCAACAAACCGCTGTCGTGGGTCCTTTGCAGTGCAATTGTACTTTGCTCGCCTGCGGGAAAACGCGCGAAGCAGTGCTTATCGATCCAGGCGAAGAAGCTCCAAAGATTCTTGCGATGTTGCAAGAGCAGGGTGTGAAAGTGAAATACCTGCTGCACACGCATGCGCATTTTGATCACATCGCAGCGACGGGCGCGGTGCAGGCGCAGGCCGGCGGCACCGTTTGTCTCCACCGCGCGGACAATGATCTCTTCCGCAACCTCCCGCTCCAGGGCCGCTTATTCGGGATGCAGTTTGGTGAGACACCTGAAGTGCAAAAGTTTCTCGAGCACGAAGAAGAGTTAGAATTCGGTGAGCAAAAGCTGCGAGTCATCCACACGCCCGGCCATAGCCCGGGGAGCATCTGCTTTGAAGTACAGGGCTCGGATGGGCGCGTGTTTTCGGGTGATACGCTTTTCCGCCAGAGTGTGGGGCGCGCGGATCTTTGGGGCGGTGACGGCCGTCAGCTGATTTCTTCTATCCGCGAGCGCCTGCTCACGTTAGACGGCGATGTACCGGTCTTCCCAGGCCACGGCCCGAAAACCACGATTGGTTTTGAGAAAACCAGTAACCCGTTCTTACTCTAAGTCGGTAGAAACAAGACTTGCCGTGAAGAGAAGGCTGGAAGCCTTCGCATTAGCTTTGGAGACGCGTTTTGGGAACAGAAGCTTTGCTGCTTTAACGGCATTGGCTTTGCGCTCGTTAGCCACTTCACGACGGATAGTCGTTGGGCCGACAGGACGCTGGCTAGCAGCCACTAAAGTCGTATCGCTATAAACCGCCGGAGCTCCTTTGCGAAGGGCTGCGACGTTGCGCGAAACTTTCAGGTAGTACTTGAAGCGGTTTTTGAATTCACGCGAGTTGTAATAAGTCCAGAACGGCAACGGGCCGCTCAAAGAAGAATCCCGCAAGTCTGCCAGAATCCAGGCTGCCGCTTTGAAGCTGAAAGCCGGGCGATTCAAATCATCAATCGTGAGGTAGCCAAATTCGCGGATGAACTTCGGGTTTTTCAGCCAGTGTTTGAGCACCTGGCAGATACCGATTTCGCCCGCAGGGCCTTCCTTCAAGCCTGTACGGAAACCGCTTTCCTGTTGGGCAATAGAAATCAAAACAGAAGGGTGAATGCCATAGCGTTTGGCCGCCCGCTGGATAGCAATGCCATAGGTGATGTATTGCGCATCGGAAAGGCTGGGCTGGACCACACGGATGCCTTGAGCAATCTTCAGGGCGCCTTGCATGGCGTCTTCTTGGGACCAAGGCGCCGCTACCGCGGTGCTGGCTAACCAGAGAATCAGAATGTTTAGGCTCTTAACCATGTACGCCCCCTCCAAGAGGGCTGGTCTATAACCGATTAGCCCCTTAGATTGCAATGGGGTTGCCGAGGGGTTAAGTAACCGAATCTGCTTGGAAAAGAGCTAAGTACTGATGCCGAAAACCGTCACCTGGCTGGACACTCCAGGCATGCACCCCAGGCTTTGGCTAGGATAATGGGAAGTTAGCCGCCCGGAGCCTGGTCGGGTGGGGTTAGCGGGATCCCGAAAACCGGGTTAAGCCACCGGTATTTATCGGGAAGTTTCGATTGTGTGGGGGAAAATCGGCTGAAAGGTCGCCACGGTTAACCTATCGATATATTTGAGATTCCGGCTATATCCCCTCTCAGGCTGGGGAAACGGCGAAAAGCTGGCAGGCATTCTCGTAGGTAGCCTGGGCGATTTTCTCAGGGGTTTCACCCCGGACTGTAGCTAGGCAGGCTGCCGTATGGGTGATGTAGGAAGGCTCGTTAGGCTTGCCCCGCATCGGGATGGGGGCCAAGTACGGGCAGTCCGTTTCCAGCACAATCTCGTCTAGAGGTAGCGAGCGGGCTGCTTCGCGTAGAGGTTCCGCATTCTTGAAGGTGAGGATCCCGGAGAACGAGATTTTCAACCCTAAGTCGATGGCAGCCTTCGCATCCGGTGTGGTGCCGGTGAAGCAATGCATGACGCCCCCGGCTTGGCTCAGCCCCACTTTTCGCAGCGAATGGAAAACTTCGGTGAAAGCTTCGCGGCAGTGGATGATGACTGGGAGGTTGTGCTTTTTAGCGAGTGCAAACTGCTCTTCCAGGCATTCGATCTGGTTGGCGCGGTCTGCAAAGCTGTAATGGAAATCGAGGCCCATTTCGCCGATGGCGACGCATTTATCCGGCACGCCGTTTTGGAAATAGCCGTAAAGCTGATCGCGGCAAGCTTTCCAGTGATTGGCTTCGTGGGGGTGTAAGCCCAGCGAATAGGAAATGTGTTTGTGGCGGTGGGCGGCTTCACGGCTCGAATCCCAGTTCGCGACTTCGGTGGCAACGGTCACCATCCGCTCCACGCCACTCGTCCACGCGCGATCGACGATCTCCTGCTCCGGCGCGTGTTCCAGCATCGGCAGGTGCGCGTGCGTATCGAAAAACTTCATTCTGGCTTCCAGTCGATCCGCGGGAAAAGGGGGGCTGGTTTGGTCAGCGTTACGCTCGCGGGGCCTTTGCCCCATTGTGCGAGGTCCAAAGGCCGCTCAGAAGTCGCGCCTTCGACTCCCAAAATCGCGAGCGCTTTTGCAGCGGACGTGGGAATAAACGGCAACGCTAAGAACGAAGAAATGCGCAATGCTTCGTGGCAGTGCAGAAGCACGTCTTTGAGTTTCTCGCGGTCTTCTGGCTTTTCACTTTTAGCCAAAGCCCAGGGCGCGCTGCTTTCGATGTAGCGGTTCGTCTCGCCTACAATCTTCCACGCGGCTTCGAGGGCTTTTTCGTAGTGAAAATCCGCCATGGCGGCGTGGAATTCTGCGGGGCGCGTGGCGCTTGCTTCTTTGAGTGGCGATGTTTTGGCGAGCGCTGTTTTCATTTCGACCGCGCCTTCGCCAAAGTACTTTAGGATCATGTTCACGACACGGCTGATGCAGTTGCCATAGTCGTTCGCGAGATCGGCATTGATACGGTTGACCAGGATCTGCTTGGTGTACTCGCCGTCTTGCCCGAAAATAAATTCCCGGAACAAGAAGTAACGCATTCCATCGACACCTACTTCATCCGCCAGCTCCAAGGGATCGATCACATTGCCCGTGGATTTGCTGATTTTGCGGTTGGCGTCTGTCAGCCATCCGTGAGCGACGATGCGTTTCGGCAGTGGCAATCCCAGCGCCATCAAGAACGCCGGCCAATAGACGGCGTGGAAGCGCAGGATATCTTTGCCGACCAAGTGCACGGCCGACGCCCAATAGGTTTTGTAGTCTGCACTGTTCTCGAGCGGAGAAAGTGCGGACAGATAGTTCGTCAGTGCATCGAACCAAACGTAAACGGTGTGCGACTTCGTCGCTTTGCCGTCTGAGGGGAAGGGGATGCCCCAGCGGATCGTGGTGCGGCTTGCGCTGATATCGCGCACGTCGAGTTTCAAAAAGCCCAGGACTTCGTTTTTGCGGGACTCGGGCTGAATGAAATCGGGATTCTTTTGAATGTGCTCAATCAAGCGGGGTACGTACGCCGAGAGTTTGAAGAAATAGGATTCTTCCTGCAGGCGCTCAACCACGCGGCCACAATCGGGGCATTTGCCGTCGACGAGTTGGCTCTCGGACCAATAGGCTTCGTCCGGAACGCAGTACCAGCCCTCGTAAGAGCCTAAGTACATATCGCCCGTTTTCAAAAGACGCGCGACGTATTCCTGAACGACTTTCTTGTGCCGCTCTTCGGTGGTGCGGATGAAGTCATCGTACTCAACGCCATAGCGTTTCCACGCTTCGCGGTAACGCTCCACCACGCGGTCGGCCAAGTGCTGCGGCGTTTCGCCCGTTTCCTTGGCTTTCTTTTCAATCTTTTGCCCGTGTTCATCGGTGCCCGTCAGAAACCGGACTTCTTTTCCTAGCATGCGCTCGTAGCGCGCCATGATATCGGCGGCGAGCGTGGTGTAAAGATGGCCGATATGCGGCTTATCGGTGACGTAATAGATGGGTGTCGTGATGTAGAAGGCTTTGTTCATATTACCGACGTTCGGAAAGCGTTTCGCGTAAGTGGCTTTCGACAAGCAACCCTGGATTCGCGTTCGAACGCAGGCGCCCTTCGAGTTGGACGGCTTCATCAAAAAGCATCAAAGCTTCCCAGAACGAAGCCGATTGAAAAACTTCCGAGGGTGCTGTGCCCAAGTGCGGGTGCAAAGCCGACAAGCGCCATTGCACCTGCAAGTAGTGGACGAGCTCCAGGCATTTTTCTTTGTCTTTGAAATGCTGGCCGAGGGCTCCGAAATCGCCGGTGCGCAAAATGTCTTTGAGCATTCCGTCCCATTCCGGATTGGGCTGCGAATCGACTTCGGCGCCATCGGGAAACTGGAAAACGAGGCAACGCGAAAGCACCGTCGGCAGAAGATTTCCGATTTGCGGTGTGAGCAACCAGAAATGCCGGCCCGGGGCTGGCTCTTCGAGTGTTTTCAAAAAGGCATTGCTGCTTGCGGTGTTCATGCGGTGGCAGTCTTCGACGATCGCGATTTTGCAATCGCCTTCCACCGGTGTGAGCTCCATCTGGTGGCAGACTTCGCGCACGCGATCGATTTTCAAAGTGTCTTCTTCGGGGTCGGAGACCCAAATCACATCCGGGTGGGTGCCCGCTTCGACGCGCCGGCAAGTCGAACACACCCCGCAAAAAGGCGGCAAGTCGAGACGCTTGGGGCAGAGAAGTGCCTTGGCCATCCGGCGGACGGTCTTAAGCTTCGCTTCTTTGGCTGAGCCCGCCAGCAGGAGAGCTGGGTGGACCCGGTCCGTGGCTAAGTAAGCGAGAAGTTTTTTCTCGATATCTTGTGCTTTCAGGGCTTCCAAAGACCTCTCCGTTTCAACTCTTTCTGCGCGACACTGCGGATAATCTGCTCGAGCTCGGCAATGGGCTTGCGTCCGTCCAGGATGACATACCGCGAAGGTTGCCGCCGCGCGAGCTTCAAGAAACCCGCCCGTACTTTTTTGTGAAAGACCATGGCCTCGCGTTCCATCTTGTCTAGCTTCCCTTGGCGGGCGCGGACGCGGGCAATGCCTTCTTCTGCCGGCATATCGATCAAAATGACTTTATGGGGAACTAAGCCCCCGGTGGCGTACGCATTCAAATCCTGAGTGGCTTTCTCGCCCAGTCCCCGGCAAATGCCCTGGTAAACCGTCGAGGAATCGGCAAAACGATCACAAAGAACGACCTCGCCACGCGCCAGCGCGGGCAGGATTTTCGTGGCCACATGGTGCGCACGGTCGGCTTCGTACAAAAGTAGCTCGGCCCGCTGGGAGATCGGCGCCTCGTGGTTGAGCAGCAGCTCGCGGATTTTACCGCCGATGAGCGTGCCCCCCGGTTCGCGCGTCAGGACGGTTTTGACTCCCTGAGATTCGAGCCAGGTTTGGAGCAAGCGCGCTTGGGTCGATTTGCCCGAGCCTTCGCCGCCTTCGAATGTAAAGAACAGGCCTTTGGATTTGGGTTGGCGCGGCATTTGGTGAGGCCATGATAGACAATCCAGCCCGGACCAGTTAAGTAAAAAAGCTCAGTTCTAAGCTCGGATGGTGGAATTGGTAGACACGCAGGTCTCAGAAGCCTGTGGGTAAAACCGTGAGAGTTCGAGTCTCTCTCCGAGCACCAATCCCCTACATTGAGGAACCCATTTCCAGCAATAGGACCGGCGGGGCCTGTCAGCTGCACCTATGGGCGCGCGAACTCGCGCACCCATAGGTTCCGCTGCCACCCGTCGTCCTATTGCTGGAAATGGGTTCACCATTGGAGGGAGCTCCGGTTCGGGTTTGTATTGGGGCTTATATTAGTTAGTTGGCTGGGTTGTTCTTAAGAGTTTTTCTGATTCGATTGATAGTTCTGGGCCGCGGGCAGCTGCTGGTTCTTCTAGCGTTTCTTTCCAAGAAGTTCCCATTTCTACCCCTTGTTCTAGAAGGCTTAAGATTTCATTTCCTAGTTTAGGGGTTCGGCTAGATAGGAGTGCAAAGCATTCTTGCCCTTCGGTAGTTTCGTTAAACCAATGGATAAGCGCTAAGAACTGAGTGACAGTTTCTTCGGGGCCAGTCAGGGCTTTAGTTTTTTCCTCTAATTGCGTTACCGGGTATTTTTCGCCGATTTCGATAAGAGTGCGTCTTGCTTGTTCAATAAATAGGTTTAAGCGCTCCTTTAAAAGTGTCGGATAGATTTTCGGCATTGTATGGATGAGTCGCGTTGTCGAAACTCCTAACTGGATCGTGGAAACAATAGAAAAAATGGAGAAAGCCGCAACGACGGCAGCGCATCCAATTCGACCTTCCGGAGACAGTGCCTGGATCTCGCGCACGGCCAGCAAGGACGCCATTAAAGGGGTGGCGCCAAAGGCTGCAAAAATAGCGTTGATCATCGATGCATTCATCGCTTGATCGGCTTTCTTGGTCAGCTCTAGGGATGTCGGATTTTGGCCTGAAGGCGCAGATTGAGCTGGGGTGGCTCCTAATAAACTCACGATCAAGACCAAGACTACAAGAGGGTGAAGGAACGAGAGCCCCAGCGAACGGCTACGTTTAAAGATGTCCATCTTCATGAGAGCAGCTATTACCGTACGCCACGGAAAAACGGAAGAGTTTCGGATATGGGTAGTCATTGATCAAGTTGAGGGCGGTTCGGATTTGTAACGGCTGTCCGGTAAAGCCTTTTCCAGCAACGGTCCTCGACTTGATGGTCCAGTGGTTGCTTGTTGGATGGACGATCCGTTAGGTTGGGATCCATGAGTGATTCCAAATTGAGTTTCGTTTCCGAAGCCCTGGATAGTTACTGCATCCGCCAAAGTAACCCGCATTCGAAAACGTTAGCTGAGCTGGAGAGTTTTACGCGGGCTAATGTTCCTGCCTCGATGATGCTGACGGGGCCGTTGGAAGGTGCGTTGCTGGCATTTCTTTGTCGGCTTGTGGGAGCGAAGCGGGTTTTGGAGTTTGGGACTTATACGGGTTACTCCGCGCTTACGCTTGCAGAGGCTTTGCCTGCCGATGGGGAAGTCGTGACGCTTGATATTGATCCGGAAAACACGAGCGTTGCGAAGAAGTATTGGGCGCAGAGTGCGCATGGTGGGAAAATTCGGCTGCTCTTGGGGGCGGCGTCGGAGACGGTGAGCCAGCTTAAAGGGCCTTTTGATCTTGTGTTTATCGATGCGGATAAGCCGGGGTATATCGGGTATCTCGATGCGGCTTTGGAAATGTTGAGTCCCAAGGGGCTCGTGGTCGCCGACAACTGTCTGTTTCAAGGCGAAGTTCTGCAATCTAAACCCAGCTCGGGGAATGGCGCGGCCATTGCGCGTTTCAACCAGCGAGTGCTCTCTGATTCCAGCTTGGATCGGGTGCTATTGCCTGTGCGAGATGGAGTTTACCTGATTCGACGGAGGTAGGTTGAAGCGAGGCACTGAGAACAATCCCGCTGGACGGTTTGAAAGCCGAAGTTACGAAGCTGATTCAGATGCCGAACCTGGCGTCTCTCCCCGAACTGTTTTTATTCCTGACCCTTCTCGTTCGATTATTTCCCGCAACCAAAGCCCCGACATTGGCTTTGAACAAAGTGTGAACCCCTACCGCGGCTGTGAGCACGGCTGCATTTATTGCTATGCGCGGCCGACGCATGAGTACCTCGGCTTTTCCGCAGGGCTCGATTTTGAAACAAAGATCCTCGTGAAAGAAAAGGCGCCCGAGCTCTTGGAAGAGGCTCTGGCAGCTCCTCGCTACGAACCTTCGCCGATTATTTTCAGTGGCGTGACAGACTGCTACCAACCCGTCGAGCGCCGCTTGCAGCTCACGCGGCGTTGTATTGAGGTTCTAGCGCGCCATAAGCACCCCGTTTGGATCATTACTAAGAATGCGCTTGTTGCACGCGATAAAGATCACTTGGGAGAACTCGCGCGACACCAGGCCGCGGCCGTGATGGTTTCTCTGACTTCTTTGGATGCAGAACTCATCGGAAAGCTCGAGCCGCGCACCTCGCGGCCGGCGGCGCGCCTGGCTGCGATTCGAGAACTCGCCGACGCCGGGGTTCCCGTGGGGATTAACATCGCTCCTGTTATTCCGACCCTCAATGAATCCGAGATTCCCGCAATCCTGAAAGCGGCGCATGAAGCCGGGGCGAGTTTTGCTTCGTATGTCTTGGTGCGGCTGCCTTTTGGAGTGAAAGATCTTTTCGCGGATTGGCTCGAGCAGCATTTCCCAGATCGCAAAGGGAAAGTGCTTTCGCATATCCGCGCCTCGCGCGATGGAAAACTCAATGATCCGAGCTTTGGTTCGCGCATGCGGGGCGTGGGGAACTACGCCGACAACACGCGCCAGCTTTTTGAAGTGAGTCGCCGGCGCGCGGGCTTCGACCGTGGGTTTCCGAAACTCTCCAGCGCGGCTTTTGAAAAGCCCAAGAAGCGCGGGGCGCAGCTAGACCTCTTTTAGTAATTATCCATTACCATCCACAGGGGGTAAATCACCTGTGGTAAGCCACCCACCAGAGGGAGCGCGTCTAGAGAGGTCAGGTCTTCCGGCAAAACATAGTTCAGAGATTCAATGCCCGTATTTGTGTCGATGAGTACCGTAAGGCCGATTTTGTTATATGCCTCGTACGGTTCAAAGAGCAGCACTCGGCCTGCAATCACATCCGCGCTGCGACCTTGTCCAGAAGGCGGTACTGACATCCGCAATGCGAAAACAAACTTTCCAACGACCTCGGTTTTCTGAAAGTGAACCGAGTTCTCGTGCCCTTCCTTCATGTGGACTGGCCAAACACGCAAACCACTAGCCCGGAGCTGTTTTCCCAGATCTTCCATGGCTTTTCGCCCAGCGCTGCGGGTTTCGATTTCCTGGCGGATTTCCTTTGCCACATGGCCAAGCGGGTTATGGGGGAAGTCTTTGAACTTCCGAGGCACCAGCTGCTGTAGCCGGCGATCGGAAGCAGGAACGGCGGGGAGCGGCGTTTCGTCGTAAACGAAAAGGCGGTGCAATCGTGCGCGGACCGGAACGATCTGGTTATCGTGCGTAAAGACGTCGAGAAGAACCGTGTAGCCATCGGGAAAGGATCGAATGGCATGAGAATCTACGACATACCCTGAAACCGCGATGAACTGGTTGAGCTGTGCTCCCGGCGCGCCTTGGCGGCGTTCTCCAATTTCACGATATTCTGAAAAGGAGACGACGCGCCCCTTCAGGTAATCCGCGAGCACTCGGCCATTGGTCAAGGCACTTGCCGGCACGCTCCGGCGCAAGCCCGCGCCGAGGAGCGTTTGTTGGTATGTTTTATAAGCAAAGTCCAACTCCGCTGGCATCGGCGCGTTGTCGTAGCCCAGTGCGATGGTCGCAGTGTTGAGCACCGAAAGATCGCCTTCCGAACGTGTGAAGGAGGGCAGGGTTGCAATCAACCCGGCTTGTTCTTTCGACGGCCGGTTCTTCGAGCATTCGGGACTTGCTGCATGCCGTAGCTGCGTGACGTCTTCTACTCGGTGAGAAGAAAATGCCGTGGGATCGGTAGGGTGAGAGAGAACAATCCAGTAGTCCCCTGCGGAATGGTAAACGCGCACGATCTTCCCCGAGATGGGGTGGCCGCCATCTTCCGCGGCCACGACGGCGAGCTTGCCTACTAGGTAGTCGGCAATATCTTCGGGGGCGTGGATTTCCACCTCTAGTCCACTGTTAAAACCTAGGCTCGACGCCGCCTGGGAAAATTCCCAAAGGTCGTTCCAATCCTCGACGTGCAACCCATCGAGTGCGTTGGTCCGAGCGGCTTCGGATCGGGTCAGGGGAATTTCGTAGTCTTCTAGAGAGGCTAGTAAAGCGCCCGGGCAGTGGTCGTCTGGGTAGACGGACGCTTCCAGAGCGCTCGCTGCAATAAGGAAAAGGGCCGGCAAAATCCGCATAAGGCGGGGGGATTACCATGCGGCGGGCAGGCGCCGCAACCCAAGGCCGTGGGCAAATGGATGAGTCCGGAAAGTCTAGGCCTTCTCAGGCTGCCTTAGTTTGCTGACGGGGGTGTCCCAGCCCTGAGCCAGTAAAGAACCGAGCTTCTCTTTCTCCTTAGCACGGTGGCAGGAACCCTGGCCCACTTGAGGGCTACGGCCGGCGCGGCCGGTGCGGATTTTCACCCAGTGTTCCCGGAACAAGGCTTCGATGCATTCCTTGAGCTTAAGGTACGAAGAGGCCAGCGTTTCGGAGCCGTCGAAGAACAGCCGTTTCTGGACAAGAATGTCTCCCGTATCCACTCCTTCATCGAGGTAGTGCACGGTGACTCCCTTTGGAGTGCCGTCAATAAAGCTCCAGAGGTTCGGGTCGGCTCCGCGGTTCCAGGGCAGATAGGAAATATGCAGATTGATCGCGCGGTCGGGGAAAAGGTCGAGGACTTCCTTCTTCAAGATGTGCCGGTAGCCATAAGAAACCAGAAAGTCGAACTTCTCCGCCTGCAGCCAGCTCGGATCTAAAGGCAGGTCCGTGCAGACGACGAGCTCACCCCGCTCTCGGAGAAAAGGTGCCAGCGTGTTGTCGGCGGGGCCGAGTAGCAAAACCTTTGCGGATTTAGACGACATCCCAAGTAATCCGTTCGCCTTTTTTTAATGCTGTCTTGGCCTTTTTTCCCAAGATGATCGGGTGGAAGCGGGGGGCGAGGCCATAGCCTGGCCGAATCACGCGCGTGTTCTCATGAGAAAAGAGTTCCCCTGCGCCGATATCCTGGCTGGCATAAAGAGAACGGCGGAACCGAAGCGAAGGCGCTTCGTCCTTGCGCGGCCCATAAGCCACTTGGCCGCTCGCTTCCCAAGCTTGCTTGGTCTCTTGGACCAGCATCTGGAGTTCGGCGGGTTCGAGAGAAAATGCGCTGTCGACGCCCCCATCGGCTCGGCGGAGCGTGAAATGCTTTTCAATCACCACTGCGCCGTGCGCCACGCTGGCCACTGCGACTCCAATTCCCATCGTGTGATCCGAGAGGCCAACATGCGTTCCAAACGCATCGCGCATGTGAGCGAGCGTTTTGAGGTTCGCATCTTTGGCAGTGGCGGGGTAAGCGCTCGTGCATTTGAGCAAGACGAGGTCTTCATTCCCCTCCGTCCGCAGCGCCGTCACCATTTCTTCGACTTCGCTCAGCGTCGACATCCCGGTCGAAGCGATAACAGGTTTGCGTGTCTGCGCAATTCGGCGCACCAACGCTAGATCGACGGCTTCGAAAGAGGCGATTTTAAAAGCCTCGACACCAAGGCTTTCCAGGAAGTCGACGGCAGCGACGTCAAACGGCGTGCTGAGAGGAACCATGCCGAGCTCGCGGCAAAGGTCGAAAATCGGTGCATGCCATTCCCAAGGCGTACTGGCTTCTTGGTAGAGCTCGTAAAGCGAGCGGCCATGCCACAAGCTTTCCGGATCGGTGATTCGGAAATCCGGCAGATCGCAATCGATCGTCAGGCTGTCGGCGGTGTAGGTCTGCAATTTAAGGCAATGAGCCCCTGCTTTCGCCGCAGCTTTCACGATTTCGAGAGCGCGATCCAGGGAACCATTGTGGTTTCCGGACAGCTCAGCAATCACAAAAGGAGGGTGGTTTTCTCCGATCTGGTATCTGCCTAAAGGAATCGTGCGCATTGGACCTCAGCGGCAATATCCTTGGGGGTTCCCGGGGTGTCAAGACAGGGGCGGGGGCGTGGTTTGCCGTCGTCTGGAGCGCATGTTATTGCCGCGCTAGATGCCGCAAGAAATCTGGATTCGGGCCGATAGTTCGCAAGAAATCGGGGCAGGCCACGTGGGCCGTTGCTTGGCGCTTGCTCAAGGGCTTCGGCAGCGCGGGTCGCAGGTGCGTTTTATCTGCCGCGACCTTCCGGGTGCGTTGCTGCCGCTCATCCGCGAGTCGGGTTTTGGCGTCGAAACCATCCCTGCCGCTAATGCAGAGGAAGACGCCCGGCAAGTCTGCGCCCTCTTGGAAAAAGCGAAAGCGGCGGGCGTCATAGTCGATCACTACGGGCTGGACGCACGTTGGGAACAAGCGACGGGTTCACTCGTTCCTTGGGTGTTTGTGATCGACGATACTTTGGATCGCCCCCATGCCGCAGACCTCTTGCTGAACCAGAATTACCTCAAGGCACCGGAGCGCCTGCCCCACTACTCGAAGGGGGCCGCACTTTGGGGGCCGCGTTACGCGCTCTTACGGCCGGATTTTAAAAAGCAGCGCGCCACCGCGCGAGTGGCCTTTAATCCGGAGCGCCCTCGCATTGGCGTGTTCTTCGGCGGGGCAGACGCGCCGAACGTCACGGGCTTGGCCTTAGCCGCTCTCGAAGGTGTAGCGGGCGCGGAGGTTTCTGTTTTGGTGGGCGCGTCCAATCCCCATAAAGAATTTCTAGCAGCGCAGTGCCGTAAGCTGGGCTTCGCATGGCACTCCTTCACGCCGGACTTTGCAGAGTATCTCGCGAGTTGTGATCTCGCTGTGGGCGCGGGGGGTTCGACGGTTTGGGAGCGCGCCTGCTTGGGAATTCCCTCACTCGTAGTTTCTATTGCCGAGAACCAGGAGACTTACTGCCGCGATATGGCCGAAGATGGGTTCCATCGTTACTTGGGGCGGCACACGGAAGTGAGCGCCGGTTCTCTACAGGGAGCGATTCAGGAAGCGCTCACGGATTGGCCGCAGACGATCGCGATGGGCACACGATCCGCCACCCTCGTCGATGGCGACGGTGTTCGGCGCGTGTGTGAGGCGCTAAGCGCCCTCCCAATCTATTAAAACTGAGAAGGATCCCGCCCGGCGTTTCTCGAGGTCTGCATACGCCTCAGGGAGAGCATCCCACCGTCTTTGATCTTTCAAGAGCGCCCCGGCACCCAGTTTTCCCGCAAGAACGAGTTTTGCCAGGTATGCCATATTGCGTTTGAGTGTGAAGCGCTGATCAATCGGAGTGAGATCCGATTCGGTGACATAGCCGCAGTGTTTGATGGTGAGCTGCTTATCGTAAAAATACCGAGAGTCGAGTGGGTTGAAATCCGGTGCGGATTCTCCTCGCCCCGGGAAACCCAAGCAAACGATCGTGCCGCCCTTGCGCGCGAGACGAAGGCTGAGTTGGAAATCCGGCCAGGCATTCGACGTGTTGATCACCGTATCGACCGCGTCGGCTGCCGACCAAGGGCCAGTCTCCGCCGACTTAGGAAATACGTCGCCCACCCCCGAAGCCGCGTGGTCGCTGAAAACCCAAGGTGCTAAGCCGGAAAGCGCGACGAGTTCTGCCGTCGTGGTTCCTAATAAACCCAATCCGACGATGGCGACTTGGTGCCCGAGTCGAAAGTCGGCCGCTAGAAGCGCGCTGTAGCCCAAGTGATAGAGGTACGTTGCTGTAACGTTCTGCAATTCGGTTTGGGACGCGTCGCTCAAGTGAAAGAGCACCCCGGACTGGTGCGCGCGGTAAAAAGAACGGTGGCTTTGGTGGGTCAAAACCCACGCGCCCTTTTCGAATTGCGTATCCGGGCCCGTTTCGCAAACTTGCGCGAGATTACAGTAGCCCATGAGGCGCGGGTAAACCTTTGACGGCCGAAGGGGTGGCTTGCCACTCCAGGCGGCGATTTCTGTACCGGTAGAAACAGCGGAGTAACGCGTGCGTGCGGTGTATTCGCCGGGGCCGAGCGGAGCGGAAGAAAGCGGCTCTTCTCGTAGCTTCAGCCCGTGAGGTTCTTCTAACCAATAGACCCGAGACGTCATGCCGCCGTTCTAACGTGAACTTCTCGCAGACTGAAGGGAATTCGAGTAAGCATCAAGGCATGAACGTTCGTGCGGCAGTGGTGGGTTGTGGAAGAATGGGCGCGGCGCCCACAGCGCGGCTAGCGGGAAAACTCCCCCCGGGCTGGGCGCCTCTTTCGCACGCCGAAGCCGTCCAGAGTTTGGAAGGCTGGGAACTCGTCGGCCTTTGCGATAGCCAAACCCAAACTGCCCAGAAGTGGGGCGCGCACTACGGTGCTCCCGCTTACGATTCGGTGGAGATATTGCTCGCCGAAGCACGGCCCGATTTTCTTTGTGTCGCGACTAGGACACCCGCCAAGAAAGCGATTATCGAAACGGCTCTATCGGCGGGAGTGCGTGCGCTTTACGTCGAGAAACCCGTCGCTACGAGCATCGACGATGCCCAGGCGATCTTGCGCCTAGCTCAGGAAAAGGGAGCTTCGCTAGCACTGGGAGTGAATCGCCGGTATCACCCCGTTTACCGTCAAGCGCGCGAATGGCTGCGCCAGGGGGAAATCGGCGACCTGGTAGAAATTACCATCGAGCATGGGCGGAGTGCTTTGCTCTGGAGCCACCCGCATTCCGTCGATCTGCTTTTGTTCTTTGCCGGGGCAGCGCCGCAGAGCGTGCAAGCCGTCCTCGATCCGGAGACAGTCGTTTGGGAGAGCGAAATGCGGGTCGATAGCGACCCTGTGGTTGAGAACGCTTGCTTCCGATTTCCGGGCGGGGTGACAGGCTTGATCACCCGTTCCGGTGGCTTGAATGTCCGCCTCGCGGGCACACGGGGCACGATTGCCGTGGGCGCCGACGGCAGCTATCTCGAAGCCCGCAAGCAGGGGGCCTCTGGCTATTTTCTGGAAACCCGCACCGCACAGTCTTTGGGCGGTACGGGCGCGACAGCCACGGCCTTAGCTGAAACCTGGCGGGCCGCTCAGGGCCAAGGGGAAATGCCCCTGTCGCCGGGGGAAATCCTGGCTTCGACGCAGATGTTGCTAGGCATCGTCTGGTCGGCGCGCGAAGGGAATGGGCCTGTTTCCCTAACGGCGGTTCCAAGCGCACTCACCGTTACGGGCCGTTCCGGAACGCTGTACGCCTGAGTTGCGTTTACCAGCCTTTCTTGCCAATCTAGCCCCGCCATGCCGGTCCAGTTTTGCACTCTGTGCGTCAACCCAAGTACACGACCAAATATCGTCTTTAACAAAGACGGCGTGTGCCCGGTTTGCGTCTTCGAAGAAAGCAAGAAACACGAGACGGTCGATTGGGACGCGCGCCGTGCAGAATTGCGCGCGATTTGTGAACGCGCCAAACGCAAGACGCGTTCGACCTACGATTGCATCGTCACCGTAAGTGGCGGCAAAGACAGCCTGCGCCAAGCCGTTTTCGCCCGCGATGAACTGGGAATGAATCCGCTGCTCGTTTCGTGTGTTTACCCCCCCGAGCAAGTCACCGACTTGGGCGCGGCGAATCTTTCCAATCTCGTGGAACTGGGCTTCGACACTGTCTCTTTGGGGCTGAACCCGCAGCTCTGGAAGCGCCTGATGCGCGAGGGCTTCTTCCGTTTTGGGAACTGGTGTAAGTCGACGGAGATGGCACTCTATGCGATCCCGGTGCACGTCGCGATCGCATACCAAATACCGCTGCTTTTTTACGGTGAGAACCCGGCCTTCACGATTGGCGAAAAGCACGGCCGTTTAGATGGCGATGCTTCTCGGCTGAAACAAGGCAACACGATCGCGGGTGGTCCGGCAGCGCTTTTGCCGTCGGATGTGACGCCACAGGATTCTTATTTTTATTTCTACCCCCCGGATCATGAGATGGACGCCGCACGGCTGGAAATGACCTACTTAGGCTATTACATGCCGGAGTGGAGTGGGCGCAATAACGCGATCTTCGCGATGGAACGCGGCCTTAAGCCTCGGCATGAAACGCCAGAGCAGACGGGGGATCTCTGGGGCTTTAGCTGTCTCGACGAAGATTTTTCCATCGTGAACCAGTTTTTGAAATTCCTGAAATTGGGATTTGGCCGCGTGACGGATCAGGTTTGCGAGGCCATCAACGCAGGGCTCATGACTCGCGAGGAAGGGCTCAAGCTCGTAGAGCAGTTCGACGGCAAATGCGACGCCACCTTCATTCGCCGCTTCTGTGCGTATTTGGAAATCAGCGAAGACGACTTTTGGAAAACCAGCGAACAGTTCCGTAACCCCCAGATCTGGAAGACGGACGCGAAAACCACTTGGTCGGAAGGGGAGCGCGCTCAATGAAAGGCTCCATTGCTATCGTCGATTACGGCATGGGTAATATCGGCTCGGTCGCTAATGCTTTTGCCCTTTTGGGAGAGACTTGCGAAGTCGTGAGCCGTCCGGGAGATCTGGAGCGCGCTCGTGCTGTCGTATTGCCGGGAGTGGGTGCTTTTCCGTCGGCGATGCGCAACCTGCAGGAGCGCGGCTTAGTCGACGCCTTGAACCACCAGGTCCTGGAGCGGGGCAAACCTTTCCTCGGGATGTGCCTGGGAATGCAGCTTTTGGCCAAGTCTTCAACCGAAGGGGAATTTTGCAAGGGCCTAGGTTGGGTGGAT